>JBFMBU010000114.1:0-4289 GCA_040755035.1 Thermodesulfobacteriota bacterium | reverse complement strand
TCTCGGTCAATTGCTTTTTGATCCGAGTCCCTTCATTGATCCCCGGGATGCAAAGGGCAAAGGGAAAACGACGGGGCTTGAGTTCGATGATTTCGGAAGTCGGGACCTGCCAGAGAGTATCCTGTCCGGTAATCAATGGGGAAGGATTATGAACCATAATGTTGGAGCACAAAATCCAGGGCCTGTTCTACAGCCTTTACATTGGAGGCTTTTAAGCCGTTGCGCATTTCAATGGACACCCAGCCCTGATATCCGATTTTCTTTAGATGGGAAGCAATCCTGGCATGTCGGGTTTCCCCTTCCCCGATAAGCGCCAAATGAGGCTCACTGATATGGAAATGGGTCAGTGTATCCAGACATTCTTCCAGGACCTCTTCATAAGGTTCGTTGTTCATGGTTAAGATACCGGCATCCAGATGGAGTTTACATCCGGGATGGTTTACCCGTTGTACCAGATCCCGTCCTTCCCGGGCGGTCCGGATAAAGTCGCAACCATAATCGGCGGCATTAGGCTCGATGCAGAATAGGGTCCTATGCCGGAAGGCAACCTCAGCCAACCGATGGAAAAAACCGACGGCTTCGCCCATGACCTTCTCCGCCTCTCGTTCTCCCCGCAGACGGTTTTTGGGAGAGCCGAAGACTAAAACCCCGGCGCCCAAGGCCGAGGCTAATCCGATAATCCCGCTAAGATATCGGAAGGTCTGTTCCCTCTTATCTTCGGTTTCAAAAAGGGTCATCTCCGGATGTCCAAACAAGAGGGCCTGAAAGGCCACAATGGAAATCTCCCGCCCCGCCCACCAGCGACGGTAAGCGGAAATCTCATCCGCTCCGGCTTCCAGGGGGGAAGGCCAGATTTTGGTGGGGGCGATTTCCACCCCGCGAATATTTTTTTGCTGTAAAAGACCGGCTACCGACGCTTCTTCAGAAAGGTCCCAGGCGATGTTGGAAATGGAAATTTTCATAGGTTTATAGACGCTTTCTCGGCCTTGATGAAACGCCGCAGGCGGTTAAAGGTTTCCTCTTTCGAAGAGATATAATCCCCTTCTTTCCCGAAGAGACAGGCGAAGCGGGTACGCATATCATAAAAGACCGGCGGTTTTTCCGTTTTATTGGTGAATTCCATCTGGAAACAGGCGCGGGCTACGTCGGCCGCCTTTACCGGGGCAGTGGCCAGATTGATGAGAGATACTTTGTTTTCCTGGATCCTTTGCAGATCGGCCCAGAGATTTTCCAGGTCGTAAAACTGAAAAATACTGTCGCCATCGGTCCATTCCGGACAGTTATTGTGCAGCAGGTCATAAATGAAATTCTTTTTCAGTCCCTGGCCGAACAGCCCGGGCAATCGAACAATGAAATAATTTTCAAAGCGGGAGCGGACGAATTCCTCCAAAAAAAAGCGGTGCCGGCCATATGGGTCGAGAAGGGCCGGATCAATGGGGGTTTCTTCATCCACGGCCGGAGGCATCCGGTAAACATCCACGGTGGAGATGAGGATCAGGTCCTTGACCTTGATTTCCCTTAGGGCGTCCATTAAAACCTCCAGGTTGGCCTGGTCTTTTTCCGGTTCCTGATTGGCCTGCCATTTTACGGCCGGGGCCCCGGCGCAGACCACCAGGTCAAAGGACTTTCCCCGGATTTCGCCGATGTTGGTGGAACGGTATAGTTCATCAAATCGGGTTTGCCGCAGCAGGTTGCCGCCGACAAATCCGCTATGACCGATCAAGGCAGTTGTCATAAAGGATCCTTTCGTTTCTATGCATTCTACTGGTAATTTTATTAATAAATACAAGGAGGAGTTATTAACCGTCTCACAATAGTATTGACTCGGTGGGGTCGCATTTTCTTCCGTCTGTGACTTCCGTGCTGGTCTTTTCTTCGGACTTATTCATGGGGGATCTTTGCCCCCTCCGCATTCCCACCCGCCAAAAAACAGCGGGCGGGCTGCGGTTTCCCCCATGGATAAGTCCGGAAAAGACGGCGCCCTAAAGTCAATGACTCCATAAAATACAACCCCACCTGCTTTGGGAGATGTTAAAATTACTATGAGATGGTCTCGCAAAAAGTCAAAAAACTCCCTTCTTGTCATTTCGACCGAAGGGAGAAATCTTGAAATCATTAAAAATTTCTCGTCGTTTCACTCCTCGAAATGACAGAACTCGACTTTTTGCGAGACCATCCTATGAGACCATTAAGAAGGCTATGAAAAATCCTGATCCCCCAAGTACTCTCTGCTTTCTGCTCCTCGCCCTCTGCTCCCCGCTCCTTGCCTTTTATACCACATTCAAAGGCTCTTCCCCTTTCCCCTCTTTATAAGACATGACCGGGCTGTCGATCTCATAGTCGATAAAATATAGGGGCCGGTCCTTGGTTTCTTCCAGGATGCGGGAGACGTATTCGGCCAAAACGGTCAGGATCAAGAACAGGAAAAAAAACATGAGGGTGCTCATGACATTGGTGGTCAGCCAGCCTTCGGCGATGCGGCGTTTAACCAGGGTGACGATAAAAATATATCCGATATAGAATAAATTAATAGAGCTGGCCAAGAGACCCAGCCAGGCCGCCCAGCGCAAGGGACGGGCAGAGTTGGAAAGAATAATGTCCAGGGCACTGCCCAGAGATTGGAGAAAGGTCGATTTCCCGCTGTCCCTGGCACATCGATAAACCCTCTGGTAGGGTATGTGGACCTGCCGAAAACCCACCAGGGCGGTGAAGTATTTAAAATAGCGGCTTTTATTCCGAATGCGGGTCAGGGAGTTGACCACCCGGCGGCTAAGGACCCGGAAATAAGAGGCCTGAGGTTGAAGGATCTGTCCCAAGATCCGGCTGGCGGTTTTGTAGAATATTTTTCTCAACCAGCTTTCCAGGCGGGAATCCCTTCCCCGGTCCGTGGATTCGGCGATGACCACATCGAATCCGGACACCGCTTGTTGAATCATGCCGGGGATCAGATCGGGGGGATCACAAAGCAGGTCCATGATGATGACATAGTCGCCTATACTGTTGTCTAAACAAGCGGCCAGGGCGGTTTCTTTATCATAAGCCCGGGAAAGGCGAAGGAGACGAATATTAGGGATTTTTTTCTGTAAGGCCCGGATCGTCGAAGAGCTGTCGTCTTGGGAACCGTTGTCGACGATCAGTATCTCATAGTACTGGAAATTTTTAGAGAGAACAATCGCCGTATCCTCTAAGAAATCCGAGATGGCATCGGCATCGTTGTTGACCACGGTCAGTACGGAAACAAAGATATCCGGAGGACTGTTCATAAGACCTGCCTTCCCCTATCGCCTGAAAAAGTTTGTTTTCGGGAAAAGAGTTCCAGCCGTTGGAGGGCCTGGAGGACATCATAAATATTATCGATTTTCCCTCCCATGATGGTGGTCAAATTTTTCATCGCCGGATGGGTTCGGAATAAAATCGGCCGTCCGTCATCGATTTCGTTGGTTTGGAGGACGGTCTTGATCTCAAAAAGAGATTCTTCATATTTGGCACCGGCCAGGACCGGCAGATACCTTTGGGCGTCCTTCCACATCAGGGGAAAATTGGAACGAATCGGCTGGGACTTCAATTCATTTTCGGCTTCCTTGAATTCCCCCGTATCCAGCCAGGATTGATGAGGCGTATAGCGGACATGACTGAGGCTGTGCAGATTCCGGGGGGGGAAAGGCATAAGGGAAAAAAAAGGACCGTCCATGACGGTAATCCCCAGGTTTTTTAACTCTTCCGGCACCTGAATCAAGGCCAGTTCGGTCAGTTCGTGTTTCAGGGGCAGGAGATCGAGATGGGAATGGTGCAAGAGGGTATTGATATTGGAGTAGGTGCAATTGAAGGTCTGCCCGGCGGTAAGGGATGCCCCGTCGGAAAGCTCTATTTTCAAAAGATCGCCCTCAAGCGGTGATATTCCAGTCACTCTTGTCTTAAGAAGCGTCATCACCCTGCACCGTTCCAGCCGCTGTTTTAAAATCGACCGCAGCTTCAGGGCATTAAAGGCATATTCTTTGGCATAAAAAACGGCTTCGATCATATCCTCATTGAACAAGCGGCGGATGGCCGGGGCGGCCGGTTTGAGAGGTGCTCCGATCTGCTGACAAAATTTCTTGAACTGAAAGGCATTGACCTGGGAAAGGTTTCGGGCTACGGCATAGACTTTGGTAAAGCGGTCTTCAATACTATCCCGGAAATCGAGATAAAACCGGGGCAGGTTGATCAGGGACCTCCAGGCGGTCATAAAGCTGCGGGGATAGTGATAGCCCCCGTGAACCCTGGCTTGGTTGGCATAGGAAGCACGGGTC
>JBFMBU010000113.1:0-6652 GCA_040755035.1 Thermodesulfobacteriota bacterium | reverse complement strand
AGATTAGCAATCCGCTCCCCGGCTTCCCATAACCGTTCCACCGAATAATCGATCCCGGTTACGGCACTGAGCACCCCGGCTTCAAAAATACGTATATCCATGGCCGGCGGATGAAAGAAACTCCCGGGCATACTGGAATATTCACAGATAGGCAGAGAATTCTTGATATTCTGGTGATTCTGGACCCAGGCGGTCTGGAATTCGGTCCGGTCATAGACATTTTTCCGGGTGCCGATCATATCACCGCCCGGAAGGCCGAAGTGCTCGGCTACCTTGGTGTTATACCCAAAACCCTGAAAGGGGAAGGTATAATCATGGCAGGAATTATAGGGATCACGACTGTCCAGGGCCCAGTGCAGGGCCGAACCCACATTTTCTATATGGTGGCTGGTGTAGCCCCGGGCCGGAAAGGTGGCGTTAAAGGCGGCTTTGGCTGTTGGTCCCAGTTTTTCCGCAGCCCGCCCCACGCCCTGGGACAGCAGGCTCTTCCCGCCGGCCATGCCTCCCAACAACTCGGTCAGAAATTGATGATGAGCTTCCCGACCACCTAATTGGGGTTGGCCGTAGTGATCGATAATAGGAATGGAAGTCAGACCCAGGGCTTTTTTGTCCACTGACCCGCGCATGGCCAGCAACCAGGACATAATGCCCAGAAGCTCATAATTGTTGATGCCCAGTTTCTGGGACAGGATATTACCCTCCCAATACCCTTCGGAGCTGCCGCCGCTGAACCAGCCGTACCAGGCTTCCACGCACATCTGGGCCCCTTTGCCGATACCGGGGACATCATAAAATCCCATGCACTGATAGGTGCAGCCATGACATCCTCCAATACGCTTCAGACCTTTACTGCGCATCTCCTGGGCGATGCTACCCCCGCATAAGGGAGACCTGCCCCAGGTCTGTGCTCCGCCCTTCAGCCATTCATCGGCCTCCATCCGCTGTTTCTGGATCTTCATCAAGGTCTCCGGTTTGGCCACCTTTATCGAACCGGAACCTTTGACTACAATGGCCTTTAACTTTTTGGAGCCCATCACGGCTCCGTATCCTCCCTGACCGGCGGCGCTCCCGGTTTCGTTGAGGATGATGGCCACCCGGCACAGATTTTCTCCGGCCGTCCCAATGGCCAGAACGGACGACTTGGGGTGCGTGTTCATCAAGGTCTTCTGGGTTTCAAAGGTATCCAGGCCCCAAAGGGTTTTGGCATCGTTCAGTTTTACCTGATCATCGATAATGGAAAGGTAGACCGGTTGGTCTGACTTTCCCACAATAACCAGGCCGTCATACCCGGCATATTTGATCTCCACCGGGATTTTCCCGCCGATCCCGGAATAAGCGAAGGTTTCCTGCGGATACGATTGGGGAGCGATGCCGCAGACCTCCGACCGGCCGAAAGGACCGGCCATCCCGGTCAGCGGTCCGATAGCGATCAGCAAAGGACTTTGGGCATCAAAAGCCTCCACCTTTGGACAACCCAATTCCCAGAAGATCTTGCTGTTCAAGCCCACACCACCCAGATACTTTTCCGGTTCAAAATCCGAAGTGGGGACCACTTTTATTTTTCGATCCGTCAGGTCGACCCAGAGAATTTTCCCGGTCCAGCCAAAGGGTTTCATGCCACGCCCCTTTCTTTTCCGGGGACCAAACGCAGGGCCTTCATGGTACAATATTCGACGCAAACCGGACCTTCCACCCTCCCGCGACAGAGATCGCATTTAAAGGAAACCTTTTTGATTGGATGGACGTTGGCGCGCGGAGGGCTGAAGCGACAGGCCTTGGTACAGGCCCCACAGCCCACACATTCCGCGGTATTGACATATTTTACCCCGCTCTTTTTATCCACACATAAGGCCTTATCTTTATTGAGGCAGGCAAAATAACAGTCCGGGGAAGTGCACTGCTGGCAGACCAGGAAGGTATAGATACCGTTAAAGGGATCCCTTATCAGTTCGTTCCGGGAAAGAGAAGGCCCGTATTCCTTTTCATGGACAAAAGCACACATCAGTCCGCATACCCCGCAGCCGGCACAGAGGTCCGGATCATGGACAATCACCGAAGAGACCGGGACCCCTTCCAGCAGTTTTTGATTCGCCTTTTTTATGGTAGCCGTGGCGCTGACGGCGATGTTCGGTACGGCACCGATGACCAGGAGGGTGCCTGCTCCGGCGATAAACTCCCGGCGGGAAATTTTCCCTTTGTCTTTCTCCCTGTCTGCCATAGATTTTTCTCTATCCAATAGTTCTGGGTGCGGGTTGCGGGTTGCGGGTTGCGGGGTTTTTAAAACGAGCAACGAGGAACCAGTAACGAAATTATTAGTGTTGTTTGATTCCCTGGGGGCCTTGGTCGCTCAACTCCCCCTGATTCCCATTGAAAACACTCCCCTTCGGAGTTCAGATCTTACAACCCACGGCGAACCCTTCGGCCATGGCCTCCTTGATCATCCGTGGTTCCACACTATCCCCGATGGAATAGATCTCCGGGGCCACTCCTTGAAAGGACTGGATGATTTGCGGGTCGGCCTTTAATCCCAGGGCCAGAACCACCGTATCACCCGGAATGAATTCCGGTGCGCCTTTCCGGATCACCTCTACCCCTTTTTCGGTAATCTTCTCCACCCTGGTCTCCGTTTCCATCCGGATACCCATCTGTCTCAGTCGGGCCAAAAGAAAAGGGCGATAGGAAGAAGAGAGGTTGACGGCCATTTTATTCAACATTTCCAGAATAGTAACCGAGCGGATTCCCGGGATTTTTTCTATAATAAATTCTCCGGTTTCACAACCCACCAGTCCGCCGCCGATTATAATGACTGCACCCTGGGCAGTCTTCCGTCCTTGTAAAATATCGATGGCGGAAACCACATTCGATCTGTCAATCCCGGGAAGGGGAGGCATTAAGGGCAAGGCCCCGTGAGCCAGAATCAATACTTCCGGTCCGGCTGTTTTCAGGTCTGTTGGTTGGGCCTCGCTGTTAAGACGCAGCTCCACACCGGCCTTTATAGCCCGCTCTATTAGGTGATCCATCAGCGTGCGCAGTTCTTCCTTATGAGGCGGCAAACAAGCCACCTTAAGCCACCCGCCGGGTTGGTCCTCCTTTTCAAAAAGAGTCACCTTATGGCCCCGTATGGCCGCGGCCCAGGCGGCTTCCAACCCGGCCGGCCCGGCCCCGACAATAAAAACCTTTTTAGGTTTTTCCGCTTTCCGCAGCAGATCCTGACCTTCTTTCCCCAGGGCCGGATTAACCGCACAAATGAGGCTGATCGGTTGTCCTTCCTTTCTGCCGGAACTGCCCATTAAAGAACTGAGGCAGTTGGAACAAGCCAGGCAAGGGGTGATTTCTCTGAGCTTACCCTCCCTGGATTTGATAGGAAGAGCGGGATCAGCCAAGAGGGCCCGCCCCATACCGACCAGATCGGCCTGCCCGGAGGTAATTATTTTCTCCGCCGTAAAGGCGTCATTGATCCGGTTCGAAGCGATGACCGGGATACTTACCGTCCCTTTTATCGCTGCTGAAAGGTGGGCAAAGGCCCCTTTGGGCAGAGAGGGGGCCACGGTCGGAATAGGCGATTCGTGCCAGCCCGTATAGACGTTGATAAACCTGACCCCGGCCCCTTCCAGGATCCGGGCCACAACCTTTGATTCCTCTATGGTGTGCCCTCCCGGCATCTGCTCCTCTACATTCAGACGCACTCCGACGGGAAAATCATTTCCGGCGGTCTTTTTTACGGCGGCAATAATCTCCATAATGATCCGCATCCGGTTTTCCAGACTGCCGCCGTATTCATCTTCCCGTTTGTTGGAAATGGGAGATAAAAAGCGATTCAGCAGATATCCGGCCCCTACCAGGATCTCTAAGGCATCAAATCCCGCGGCCCGGGCCCGTTTGGCCGCCTGTCCATAAGCCTGAACAATAATCCCAATTTCTTCTTTAGTCAGTTCCCGGGGTACAAGCCGGAGGACTTGATTCATAACCGCCGAGGGGGCGATCACTTCCGGGTAGGGTCCCTTGAAAATCATAAAATAGGTAACGATCAACTGACAGGCTGATTTGGCTCCGGAGGAATGAAGGGCTGCGTTCAATTTTTGAATGCCCGGGATGAAACGGTCGTCGTACAAACCGGGTTCCACCGCCGCCCCGATAGGTACCGGGGTAAAGGGGATGATGATCAATCCGGCTCCTCCCTTGGCCCGTTCGGCGTAAAATTTGATGAACCGGTCCCCCACGGTTTCATCCCCCTCGCAGAATCCCGTGGTCATGGGAGACATGACGATGCGATTCGGCACTTCCACATTCCCAATCCTGACCGGAGTAAATAATGAATAGAACATATTTGTTTCCTTTATTAATACGTTGAATTGAATATCATGGAACTCATAATCCTTGAAACCTTGACCCCGCAGTTTCCCAAGGGAAACTTCTTAATTGGTCGGCAAGTCGGTCGGGCCGTTCGACTTGGTCGAACTAAGAAAAGGCATCCATTCGGATGCCGTATGCCAACCTCAAGAAAGGCTCCCATCCGGGATCCGCGCCGACCGGCTCGAACCTCGAACCCCTTGTTTGCCCCCTAATTCTCCGGTTTAACCATATTGGCATAACCGGCGATCATCGGCGACAGGCTGACCTTATCGACCTCGACATTGATGATCGACGGCTTGCCGTTGGCGGCGGCCCGCCGGATAGCCGGGATGATCTCTTTAGGATCGGTCACAGACTCACCATATCCGTCCCACATGGAGGTCATCTTCTCATAGGCCCGCATATGTTCGAGCTCCACATTGCAATGCCCCCTGGTCTCTATTTCATCGGGACGGATATACTTTTCCGCCAGGCGGATCATACCCCAGGCGGAGTCATTGGAGATGACACAGACTACGGGTATACCCAGCCGGGCCATGGTATCCATCTCCATGGCATAAAATCCGAAGCTCCCGTCCCCGGTATACCAGAGGACCGGTTTACGGTTAGCGGCCCAGGCACCAATAGCCAGGGCCGGTCCGGTACCGATAGTACCGTTCGGGCCAGTGGATTGAATCTGCCCCGGACGTCGGGCCGTGGCGCCAATTTGCATCCAAACCGTCGCCTCTCCCCCATCGGAGATCAGGGTCCAATCCCGCCCCTCCTCTTCGATGAAGCGGGCCACTTCACCGGCGCACCGCGCCGGATGAATAGGGATGTTTTCCGACAGGTAGGCCTCAGGCATATAAGCCTTCATCGGTTTGGGGTCCGCTCCGACCCAGGAAACAGCCACAGGATTATCTTTTTTCTTTTTGACGGCTTCCAGCAACTGCCCGGCCACCGGACCGATGCCTCCCACGATGCCGATATCAGCCCGGACATTAAAACCGATCTGCCACATATCCGTATGAACCTGGATGACCTTGGCCTCCTTGGGGACCATACCCCCCAGCCCCAGCCTGAAATCAAAGCGGCAGCCCAGGGTCAGGATCACATCGGCCATGGCCATGGCATTGGTCCGGAGCAGAGGTTGGGTATATTCATCTCCGAACAAACCCCGGCAGGAGCTGCCGGAAGCACCGACCGGAATTTTAAGGTATTCCGACAAGGCGGCCACGGCCCAGGCCTTGTCCCCGATTGAGTACAAAGCCCCGTCTCCGACCACGATCGCCGGGCGCTGGGCCTTGACCAAAAGCTCTGCTGCCTTTTCAATATAATCCGGATCCCCATAGGGCAGGGCACGTGTGCGGGTATGTGCCGGAAAAAGGACCGTCTCTTCCTCTACCTGAGCAAATAACAGATCAGTGGGGATCTCCAGATAAACAGGCCCCGGAGCCATATCCAGGGCATGGCGAAAGGCCATGGCTACATACTCAGGGATACGTTGGGTGAGGGTGATTTTCCTGGCCCATTTGGAACAGGATTCCATGACGTTCAAGGTGGACATGTCCTGCAAATCACCGGCATCCCGCTTGGCCAAAGCCACAGCACCCCCGATATGCAGAAGAGGAATATTCAAGGACTGGGCCTCCATCATGGCCGGAGGGGTGTTTCCCACCCCCGGTCCGGCCGTGGTTACCACCACCGTCGGTTTCCCCGAAGTCCGGGTGTAGGCGATGGCTGCATACATGGCCGCCGCCTCATGACGCAGGTCGATGATCTCGATCCCGGCGTTTCGCATTCCATAGAAAATGGGCATGATATGCCCGCCGCATAAAACAAAGGCCTTTTCCACACCCTCTTTGGCTAAGGCCTTTCCAACTAAGGCTCCTCCATCAGTTAAACTCATCTTTTAATCCCTCCGATTTTTTGGGGCTGTCCTAAATTTTCCGGTTATTTTAATATCAATTCATTATAACATTTCGCAGGTTCATGAATGGATTTACATCAGGCCCCCCCCTGACCCCTTGAACCCTTGATACCTTGAACTCTTCCTTCACTATTAAACCTTAATCTATTACCAGGGATCGATATAGGGATATTTCTTTTTTGTCCTGGGCCGAATCGGTGGAAGACTTGCCTGCCCCATAACAATCCAGGATCGGGTGTCGGCCGGATCGATGACATCATCCAGACCATATCCGGCCGCAGCATTGACCGCCTTGGCCCGCTGATAAAATTCCTCCACCCGGCGGTTGTATTCTTTGATTCTTTCCTCCGGATCTTCAATAGCCATCAGTTCTTTCCGATAACCCAGCTT
>JBFMBU010000112.1:0-16340 GCA_040755035.1 Thermodesulfobacteriota bacterium | reverse complement strand
AGATAAACAAAACCGTGTTGCTGAAAAACTCTCCCCATCCCAGGGATTGTTCCCAGGTTTTCCAATAGGTCAGATGGATGAATTGATGACGGGCCATGAGCCCGATCAGGACCACACCGAAAAAGGAAATACTGAAATTGGGTTGATGCTGGTGCCATAATTCCTGCAAAGGGGGCCGGAGGTTGACCTGGACCCCCCGGTTGTCACAGTTTTTCAAACAATTCAGACACAGCATGCATTCGGTGTTGCTGTTCAAAGAAGCCGGGTAGGAAAACATCGGACAACCTTCTGTTTTTTCACTTCCCTTAAAACAGGTATGTTGTCCGCATTGGGTTTGACAGACCTTCTTGTTCCCCCGCACTTCAACGATGCTTAAGGTGCTATACGTGCCCAGGACTGCCGCCAAGGGGCAGACATAGCGGCAAAAGGTCTTTCTCTCATAGAAAACGCAGAACAATACCGAGAGGCTGATGATGATCATCAGGAGCAGTCCCGTGGCCAGTGGTTTGTCCGCCACTCCGAAAAGTTCTTCGGTGAACTCGAGAAAGAGAAAAGCCAGAATGACCAGCCAGAAATTCATGGATTTTAAAAATTTGGGGGCCGGCAGGTTGAATTTTTTAAACCGGGCAAAAAAATCCCCGATCCCGGCGATAGGGCACATCCCGCACCAGATCCGTCCGAAAAGAAAGGCCGAGATCGGGAGGATGGGGAACCAGATCAGCCAGGTGATCAACATCCCGGGGTTGGTATCCGGTTCCTGCAGGGGGTGTCCCGCCGGCCTGCTTCCCCCGAAAAGAGTGAATCCGGCCATAACCGCGACCATGAGAATATTGAACCAGATGAAGACCTTGGGAATCGAGGGGTGCCGGAGCAGATTCCGGATGGCGTCGTGGCGCAGGAGGTTCAGTTTATGAATCTCTTTTTCGGAAGGGACCACAAAAATCAGGTCCCCGGGAATAATGACGTCCTCGGAGGAAACAATGGCCGCCCGCTGAATGACATTTTCCAGCTCTTTTACATTACCGGGCCAGGAATAGGACACCAGCCGTTCGGTGGCTTCCCGGGACAGGCCGCTGATCCGTTTCCCGTTTTTCCGGGCAAAGGATTTCAAATAATAGTCGGCCAGCAGAGGAATGTCTTTCAAGCGCTGGATCAGGGGGGGCAGGCTGACCTTGTTTTTGAGCAGTTCTTCACGGAGTTCAGGGATAAATTTTTCGGTCACCTCGGCCTCGGTCCCGGTGGCCAGGAGGAGGACCCGGGTTTGGGACTTGACGCTTTTTTGTCCGTAAACCCGGTGAAACCAGCCGTATTTAAGGTAGGTGACCAGTTTACTTTGCTGATGGGCGTCCAACAATTCGGCATGAGCGATGGCCAGGGTCCCCATGCCGATCATTTCTATATACCCTATTTGTCCCTTCATATGAGTGACCCCGGGGTCCGGCTCAATACCGAAGAGGGAGGCCCCGACCTGAGTTTCTTCTAAATCGGCCAGGGAAATCTCGACATAAGGGTAATCGGGGTTTGGGCTTTTCTGATGATAAAAACGGGCCAAGGTCCGTTTCCCCGTCCCAGCCGGACCGACGATCAAGGCCGTCTTGCCGCTTTTGGCTAATTCTTCGATCCTTTTTTTAGCTTCCAGGATCTTGCGATCTTCCCCAATGATCCGGACATCGGTGGGGGTAATGATGTCTTTTAAGTTGTCCTTTCTTTTCCCCTTCCGGTCAGGTTCGGCCTGAGCCGATCGGAGTTTGGCCAGCACCATCCGATAAAAAGCCTGATTCAGATCAGGTTTTTTTTGCAATAATTCGTTGAGTTGCTCTTTTTGAAGTTCCAGGAGTGTACAGTTTCGACTGGCGATCATGGAATTGTTCCCCGATTCCCCGGCCAGCAAGGCTCTCTCACCGAAAAAATCCCCCGGATTCAGCCGATCAATATTCCGCTCCCCGCCTTCTTCATTGATTTCAACAATACGGATTTCCCCGGAATAGAGAAAGAACATACTTTCCACCAGGGTGTTTTGCTTTAGAATCACCGCCTCCTTGGGAAAGGAACGCACCACCAGGTTCTCGGCCAGCAGGAGTTTGGTTTCCCGGTCCAGCCAGTTGAACAGGTCACTCTTGTCAATAAAGGCCTCTTTTTCCGGAAGAGAGATCTCCGGTTCTTTCAGGGTAAAAAGAAGACTCGTATCTCCTATGGTAATACGGTCGCCGGACTTGAGGGGGATCTTCCGAACCAGTCCGTCATTGAGATAAACCCCGTTGGTGGAATTGAGGTCCTCGATAACATACCGGCCTGTTTCAAAATAAATCTCGGCGTGCTCCCTGGAGACCTTTCCATCGGCAAGGATTAGATCATTATAACCGGAGCGGCCGATTCTCAGTTTTTCCATCCCCAGAGGAAACTCTTTTTGATTGGCTTCTCCACTGACCACCTGCAGGATAGGTTGGCTCGAATTCGCTTCAGGTTTGGAAAAGGCAACAGGTTGAAGGGCTACGGTAGCCTGATTTTTATCCAGAAGAGGCCGGACTCCCCCCCGGGGAAAACCGGAAGAGCCGGGAGAATCAATGGACAGGAGGTCTTCCGCCATAGGTGGTTTCCCCGGGTTGAGATCGGCTTTTTGTTCAGTTTTCTTTTCCTGACTCATCGCAAGCGGCCTTGGTTCGGAACGGAAAAGGATTGGTCTGCCTGGCCCGGTCCGTCCGAAACTTACTAATCCCAGAGGGTATTATCAGTATCGGAGATTGCTTTAGTGAAAATTTGTTTTTCCTAAATGGATGAAACAAATCCGGCGGAGGCCGGTCTCCAAGATCTCTTCCAGAGCCTGGAAGGCCGGCTTTCCTCGGAAAAGGAAATACTATTTTAGCAACAAAGAGTCCCGGCTATCGGTTATTAATGTTTCTCTATGCTGGAAACCTGGTTATTGAGGAACTCAATTTCCACTTTCCCCTGCGGGGAGAAATATTCCCATTCCAGCTTTGTGCCCTTTTGTTTGGTTTGGGAAGGCGCGCCCATAATCTGCTGGACCTGCTCCGAAGTCATCCCCATCTGGACCTGGTTAATGGTCTGCAGGGGATTTGGCGCTGTAGCCGGCTGAACGGAACCGGTCGCCGGTGGTGTGGCCCCTGCCGGGGGTTGAGTGCCGGCTGTCGGTGCCGGAGGCGCTGACGCAGGGGGAGCGGCCTGTTCCCTGCTGCAGCCTGATAAGGACAAGACACCCGCCATCAATACCAATCCCGCCATTAAATAAATCCTCTTCCTGTTTTTTCTCATAACCTCTCCTTTCCGCTAATAAATAGAATGAGTTAATGCCCGGTAGCAAAAACCGGTTTTGGATGAGGATTATAGTCCAACATTCAAGAATTTCAACAGATTTTTTGGGAAAGGTTCCTCCCTCAGCCTCCTCTCAGGGGATCGGAGGAGGCCAGAAATAGCTTTCGCCAGAATTTTATGGATGAACCTTTATCTTTACCCTTAGATGGAGACCGGCAGGATATTCCAAATTTGTTCGCTGTATTGCCGAATGGAACGGTCGGAGGAAAAGTAACCCATGCGGGACACGGTAAGGATAGACTTCTGGGTCCAAAGATCCTGATCCCTAAAAACCCACTCTACTTGCTCCTGGGCTTGGCAGTAGCTACGATAATCGGCCAGAACCATATAAGGATCATGGTTAAGTAAATCTTCTGTCAAGGGTCGAAAAAGGTCGGGGTCTTCCGGGGAAAAGAAACCGGAAGCGATCAGATCCAGGGCCTCTTTTAGTTCAGGGTCATTTTCATAATACTGGCCGGACCGGTAACCCCGGTTTTTGGTTTCCTGTACCTGGGCGGCGGTCAAGCCGAAGAGGAAGAAGTTTTCCGCCCCCACTTCCTCCCGGATTTCGATGTTGGCCCCATCCAGGGTGCCGATGGTTAGGGCCCCATTGAGGGCGAATTTCATATTGCCGGTGCCGGAGGCCTCGGTCCCGGCCAGGGAAATCTGTTCGGAAAGGTCCGCCGCCGGATAAACCCATTGGGAATTCTTTACATTAAAATTGGGCAAGAAAACCACCTGTAAGCGGTTCTTGATCAGGGGATCCTCATTAACCGCCGCGGCCACGTTATTGATCAATTTAATAATCAGCTTGGCCATAAAATAGCCCGGTGCGGCCTTGCCCCCGAAAAGAAAAGTCCGCGGCACCAGGCTCGGTTCAGGAGAATGGCGCAACCGGTTATAAAGAGTGATACAATGGAGGAGATTCAAATGCTGCCGTTTGTATTCATGAATGCGTTTGACCTGGATATCAAAAAGAGAAGAAGGATTCAATACCACCCCGGTGCGGTCCTGGACCAAATGGGACAGGGCCTGTTTATTGTTCAGCTTGATTGCTCTCCATTCTCTGCGAAAATTGGGGTCTCCGGCCGCCTCTTCCAGACGGGCAAGTTCTTCCAGGTTCTTGACCCAACCCGGGCCGATCCGACGGGTAATAAGCCGGGCCAAACCCGGGTTGCACAGAAGCAGGAAACGCCGCGGGGTAACCCCGTTAGTCACATTAATAAATTTTTTCGGGTCTAATTCGGCAAAACCGCTCAAAACCCCGGTTCGAAGTAGATCCGTATGCAAGCGGGCTACTCCATTGACGTGATGGCTTCCCACACAGGCCAAATGGGCCATCCGTACATAGCGGGGACCGTTTTCATCTATGAGCGAAAGTCGGGAAAGACCATCCTCGTCCCCTGGATATTGCAACCGGATTTCGTCCAGGAAACGGCGGTTGATTTCATAGATGATCTCCAGATGGCGGGGGAAAAGACTTCCGAAAAGGGGAATGGGCCAACGTTCCAGGGCCTCGGGCATCAGCGTATGGTTGGTGTAAGCGAAAATACTCCGGGTCATCTCCCAGGCCCGATCCCAGGGAAAACGGTGCTCGTCCACCAACAGGCGCATCAATTCGGGTATGGCCAGGGCCGGGTGGGTGTCGTTAAGCTGAACAACGAATTTTTCCGCCAACTGATCCATGCTATCGGTCCGTTGCCGATACATACGGATCATATCCTGCATGGCGCAGGAGGTAAAAAAATACTGCTGCTGTAGACGGAGTTGTTTGCCCTGAAAAGACTCGTCATTAGGATACAGCACCTTGGTGATGTTCTCCGAGGTCACCTTTTCCATTACCGCCCCGTAATAATCTCCGGTATTAAAGGCCTGGAAGTCAAAAGATTCCGTGGCCTCGGCCTTCCACAGCCGGAGCAGATTGACCGTGGTCCCTCCATAACCGATAATGGGTGTGTCGTAGGCCATGCCTCTGACCACCCGCTCGGGGATCCAGCGGACGGTGTATCGGCCGTTTTCAAACCCGGCCTCGGTGTGGCCGCCCAGTTTGACGTCAAAGACGATTTCCGGCCGGGGAACCTCCCAGGGATTGCCCAGTCGCAGCCATTTATCGGTTAGCTCGACCTGCCAACCGTTCCTTAAGACCTGATCAAAAATGCCGAATTCGTAGCGGATACCGTAGCCGATGCCTGGAATCTGCAAGGTGGCCAGAGAATCCAGGAAACAAGCCGCCAGCCGTCCTAAGCCGCCGTTCCCCAATCCCGGTTCATCCTCCTGTTCCAGAAGTTCCCCCAAATCCAACCCCAGATCTTCCATGGCCTGTCGAACCTGGTCATAGATCCCCAGATTCAACAGGTTGTTGCCCAACTGCGGCCCCAATAAAAACTCGGCCGAAAGGTAACATACCGATCGACTGCGCCTCTGATAATACGTGTGGGCGGTGCTGATCCAACGGTGAAGAAGGCGGTCCCGAACGGTGTAGGCCAGGGCCAGATAGCGGTCATTAAGGGTGGCCACCTCCGGAAAACGGGCACAGAGATAACCCAGGTTGTCGGAAAAGGCCCGGGCTATGGCCGAGGGACTCAGACCGGAGCGGGTGTCTTCTGTTTCAAGGGAACCAATCGACATATGACCTCCCCATCAGTCCAATTGAAAAACCTTTCCGTCCTCGGCCAGATCCAAAGCACCATAGGGGTTCTCCCTCAAGGCCTTTTTTTGTCCGGCAGTCAGGAAAGGAAGGTGGGTAAGAATCAGGCGGGATTCAGACGGGAGAATTTTTCGAATATCCAGGATATTTTGTCGATTGAGATGAGAAGGATAATCATCCTTTAAGGAGCTCATCTCCAAAATAGCGACATTCACCCCCTGGATCAACTTCAGCAGGCCGGCGCAGGGACCGGTGTCTCCGCTATAGGCCAATCGTCTTTTTTTATAAACAATCCGGAACCCCAGCACCGCTGTGGGGGCATGATACATCCGGTAGGCGGTAAAGGTTAACTCCTTGAGGGAACAGGTCCTTCCCGGCCCCACTTCCTGAAAAACTACCGGAAAATTTTTAGCGTATCTTTTCCGCGTCTTGGGGAAAGCCATTTCCATCAGTTGATTGGAAAATTTCCTGGTCCCTTTTTGACCGATAATGGTCAATGGCCGCTCCCGTCGGGTTACAAAATAATGGTCAAGAAAAAGAAAAGGCAGACCGAAGCAATGATCTCCGTGGAAATGGCTGACAAAGACATAATCGATCTGATGCAGAGGGATGCCCCGCTTTTTAAGGAACGGCAGGGAGGTGGGTGAGGGTTCGAATAAAATCCTGCCGTCCAGAAGAAAACTGCTGAAGTTTCTGCCCGGGGCGAAGCCGTTTCCGGAGCCTAAAAAAAGCAACTCCAAAGGGGATTGTTTTACGGCTTTTTTCAAAGCGTTTCCCTTTTCCTTAAGACTGGTGCAATACAAAAATAATGGAATCGAGTATAGATTAAGGCCGATCAGAGGGTCAAGAAGAAAAAAGAGGTTGTCGAAAGACGTTGGGACGGTCCCTACAAAGCGATAATTTTTTCAAGTTGATTTTCTGAGATTTATCGAATAAGGATTAGCCTCAGGCGATCAGCGATTCCCCCAGAACGGATCGCCTTGAGTTATTGTTCAGAGGAGGAATTATGCACCACGTTTTGATGACGATTTTCTGTTTTTGCCTTGCCCTGGTGATAAACGCATTCTCCCTTTCCGCCTCTTTCCCCGCTGAAACAGCCGGAACCAAAACTCCGCTGAAGGCGGGGATCAAAGCAACGGTTCAACCGGCGACTCAGGCCCCGGTTAAAAGCCCGGCGCCGGCCCCCGGCAAAAAAGCGGCCGTCGGGGAAGCCCCCCAAAGCCCCGATTCAGGCGGAACCCGGGAGGACATTTATAAAAAAACCTGCGGCCAATGTCACCTGGCCTATCCTCCCGAGTTTCTTCCGGCTGCCTTTTGGGGAAAATTGCTGGCCGAATCCGATCATCATTTCGGCGAGGCCCTGCCTTTGGAACCGGCCCTTAAAACCCTTCTCTCCTCTTACCTAAAGGCCAATGGGGCCGAACACTCCTCTTCTTCAAAGGCACGAAAGATACTGGAAAGCCTCAACGGGACCATCCCCCAGCGCCTGACCGAGGTTCCTTACCTGGTCAAAAAACACCGGAAAATTACAGCGGAGATGTTACAAAGGCCGGCCGTCGGCTCTCTAGCCAATTGTCAGGCCTGTCATGCCGATGCAGAAAAAGGGGGGTTCAGTTCAAAAGTGACCATCCCTCAATAATGGGAGGGGGACGGTTATATAGGGCGCTCGGGGGACTATTCCACCGGGATGGGCAGGTAGGGGTTTTTTAAACGCAATACGTTATAGGCTGTCACCGGCTCGCTGAAACCCTTGACTTCCAGGGCGCCGATCTCTTCCACTTCCACTAAATCCTCCACCCGGAAAAGAGTCTTGCGGTTGATTAGAATTTCGCCGCCCTTGGCCGCGGCGCAAAGGCGGGCGGCCAGATTGGTGGTTTTTCCGATAGCGGCATAGTCCATTCTTCCTTCAAATCCGATATTTCCAACGTAAACAAAGCCGGTGGCGATCCCAAAGGAGACATCCAGGTTGTATCCTAATTTTTTCCACTTGGTTCGAAGACCTTCCAGGCGTTCCCGGGCGGTAACAGCCATGGCTACGGCCCGGGCGGCATGATCTTTAAAAGGGACCGGAGCCCCGAAAAAAACCATGACCCCGTCCCCGGCAAAACGCTCCAGAGTGCCGTCATACTGGAAGATGATCTCGCCGTAGAGGGTATGGAAATCACTCAGCATGGACATGATTTCTTCCGGTTCCGCGGTTTCTGAAAAATGGGTAAAATTTCTGAGATCGGAAAAAACAATGGAAACCTCCTGCCGGGTGGGTTTCAAGACATGGGACTCTTCACCGGATAAAACCGCCGCCACCAATTGAGGAGAAAGATACCGTTTCAGACGGGTGATACGCTCCACCTCGGAGACATCTTCACTGACCCGCTTTTCCATTTGGGAATTTAACTGGGAGGCTTCCTTCCGCAGCCGGTGCAATTCAAGCAGATTCCGCAGGCGGACCTGGAGTTCAACAGGGTCAGGCCGGCGGAGGACCTCGTCCGCCCCGCCCTCTACCATGGGAAGGGTCTTCTCCCAGGTCTCCTCCTCAAGCAATAGAACAATGGGGCCGGCCTGAGGAGTAGATTTGATCTCCTGACAGATCTGTTGGGCGCCTTCCAGGCCGCAACAAAGCAAGACACAATCCGGCGGAGACGTTTTTAAAATGGTTTGAATCTGTTTCTGGTTGGCGGCTGTTTTCACTACCACTCCGGAATCCTCCAATGGTCGGAGAAGGGCTTCGATGCTGGAGGATTGGGGATGGCCAACCAGGAGCAAGGGCGGCTTCTGATTCGGGGACACCAGGGCAATAGAGGGGCCCCCGGATACTTCGCCCTCCTGGATCATGGGTTTTCCAGAAGAAGGAACCTTCTCTATGGAAGGTGGCAGGGAGGGAGATTTTGTCTCTTCAGCTTTGGGAAGGACTTCCCTACTGGGCTCTTCGCTCCGATCAGGTTTGGTCGCTTTGAATGGTTTGGCCGATGTGTCCTTGGGTCCCGGACTGACAGGGGAGGAAACCCCTTTTTCCTCCTGAATTTTTTCCACCGCCATTTCGGAAAGGCCTACCCTTATCCGGTCGCGGGGCTTGATTTGGACCCGGGTGATCCGCTGGCCATTGACCAGGGTTCCATTGACACTGTTTAGATCTTCCAGAAACAAACCTTCCGGTTTGACCTGGATCTGACAATGTTCCCGTGAAACCAGCACATCAGGGATAACCACATCGCAGTGGACCGCCCGACCGATTTTAATCAGGGGTTTATCCAGGGGGTAAGACCATCGTTTGCCGACGGAAGGAATGATGTGTAATTGAAATGACATAGGGAATATTCAATAAAAAGATGATTGAATTATACGCCTTAGGTTTGTTAAAGTCAAATCCCAAGAACAAGGGAAATTACCGTAAGGAACTTATACAAAGTCCGCCTGCTTTTCTGAGACTTTTGGTGTTGACTCACCGGGTTTGGGATGGTAATTTTTTTATACTATGACGACCTGGATAGATTCGGAAATAGGGCGAGAGAATCTGAAATGATCAGATTGGATGTCAAGTCAAATAATTGTGAGCCGTTTTCCTTCCAAATGGATACTAAAGAGGTCCGGGTTGGAAGGGGAAGTCGTTGTGATCTGATCCTGCCCGATCCAAAGGTTTCCCGGGACCATGCCCTTTTTGTACAGAGACCGGAAGGTGTTTTTCTCAAAGACCTTGGCAGTTTTAACGGGACCTTTGTCAATGGCCGACGTATCTATGAGATAGTACTTAAGGATCATGACCAAATCATTTTGGGAACTTCCGAAATCCTGTTTTTATCCGATCGGGAGGAAACGGTCGTTACCTCAAACAAAATCCTTGCCCCGCCTGAGCCATTGGAACAAACCATGGCCGTCCACCCTAGTGGACCGTTGGATCGCACCATAACCGTTCCGCGTGGGGAGCAATTCGATCAAACCGTGACCGTTCCCCGACCCATTCCGGGACCTACGACTGAACCGAATCCCTCTCCAACTCCACTGGTATTAAACGAGCTTCAAACCATCATCCAAAAAATCCACCCTGTTCCTGACAATAAAAAAGAACCTGAAGAAACCTTCTTGCTTAAGATAAAGCCCCCAACCGGCACCTCTTTCTCCTATCCCATAGAAGAAAGCGAAATACTGATCGGAAGATCCAGCCAATGCCATCTGACGCTAAACGACCAGTTGCTGTCCCGGAAGCATGCCCTGGTCCGAAAAACCCCGGAGGGTCTGCTTCTGGAGGATCAGAACAGCGCCAACGGCACCTATGTAAATGATCAAAGAATCACCAGCCGGACCCTCGAAGCTGGAGATCGGATTCGTCTGGGGGTCTCCTTATTAACGGTAGAGCGGGCAGAGTCCGGCCCGGAAACGGAGGGGATCATCCGGCCCGGAAAAGCCCCAACGGCTTTCCGACAAAAGGCATTCGACTTCGAACCTTTTTCCCCACTTTTTGGCAGGGAAAAAGCATTGAACATCCTGATCGCCCATCCGGACAGCTTCCGGATCAGTCACCTGCTCAGTCCTTTAAAGCAGGCCGGAGCCGTCTTACATGATGTGGCCCGAAAAGAGGCTGTCCTGTCCTTTGTCCTAAATTCCCCTCCGGATCTGATTCTACTTTCTCCCGGTCTGAACCGCAGTCTGGACCTTTGTTTGGAACTCAGGGACCAGAAATCAGAGGTCCCCATTCTGATCCTGATGGAAGAATTGGAGTGGGAGGAAGTCCTGCCCTTTATCAAAGCCGGGGCTGATGACGTTTTGTTGAAGGACGAACCCTATGAATTATTCTTAAAACTCCAGAAACTGGTCGAACTGTATCGACTCCGCCGGGGTATCATTGGGACAAAACCAGACCGGGCGGCTGCCCCGGCTTCAACCCAAGAAAAAGCCGAGACCGCCGTTCCGACCCAAAAGGAACCGAAGAAGGCCCCTGAATTAGGTAAGGAGGTAAAAACCGACTTTTTATTGCTTTTGGCCAGCCGGGCCAGCACCCGAATAGGAGACGGTTTTTTAAGAATTATCTCTATCCTGCTGGTGGCGGCCAAAAGCAAAGACCCCATGGTTGCCGGTCTGGTTCTGGTTTTCCGGTATGTCTGCGAAATTCTGATCAATGCCATTTCCGGTCCCTTTATTGACAAGATACGCATCCGCAACTCCCTGATGGCCTCCGATTTGCTCCGGACCGTTTTAAGCCTGATGATGATCGGGGCCGTGCTCCTGGAATTCTCCTACGCCGTTTATTTGGTCTTGTCCTTTCTGGGGGATTTCGTTTTCATTTTTTTCAAACCGGCTTCAGACAAAATGGTAAAGGTCAGCTTCCCGGTCAAAGAAGGGACTAAAGTTTTGTCCAGGGTGGATGCCGTCAATCATATCAGCAACATCGGCGGATATGCCCTGGCCAGTGTGGTGGCCGGTTGGATGGGCCTTCAAGTGGCCGTGTTTCTTGGCCCGGTTTTTTTCTTTTTATCCTTTCTGATGGTTTCCCGCCTCCGGTTGGGCGGGGAATCGATCATCGATTATACCAAGGTCCGAAAAAAATCCTATTGGGCCAGTCAGCGGGAAGGGTTGAAATATACCTGGGGAAACAAACCCCTCAGGCTGTTATTGATGGGAAGGTCCCTGGTGGCCGTAGGCCGAGGGTCCTTTACCGTTCTATCGGTGGTCTATTTGGCCAATATCGCCAAGGGGCTGACCGCTTACGGCTATTTTGAGTCGGCCCAGTCGGCCGGAAAGGTGGTGGTGACCGCTTTGGTCATCCCCTTACTATTCGCCTACCGTTCCACTTTTTTCCTGACCGCCCTGTCTCTTATTATTATCGGCTTGGCCTTTTTTGGATTTACCCAGGTCAACACCGTTGTTATGGCCTGTCTGGTGGGAGCACTGGTAGGCGCCGGGCAGGCCTCGGAGGCGGTGGGAATCGATGCCATATTAAACCGCTACTCCGAGGCCCATATCCAGGGGCGGGCCAAATCCACCACCAGTTTCGGCAGCCGCGTTTTTGGATTGACGGCCATCGGGGTGGTCTATCTCTTGGTAACCGCTTTTCATGTGCCCCCTCAGACCCTGTTTGGCTGGCTGGGCATCTTCCCTTTCATAGGAGCGATGGTTTTTTTCAAGGGCTGGAAAGCCGAAAAGGAGCAGGTAATGAATCCTTCAATGATAAGAGGTGAACATGTCCATGGATAAAAAAGGGTTGGAAGACTTTGAAGCACCGGAATTGGAAGATCAGGCGGTATCTTTTTTTGAGACCCTGCAGCAGACCGCGGAATCCGGATTAAAAGTTGTCGAACAGGAATACGGCGGTGTCAAACTGGGCCTTCAACTTCCTCCACTGGGGGAAGGGGACCGGGGTATTGTTTATCCGCTGCAAGCCCATTCCCTGAATCTGCCTGATGCTCAGGGGCCCTTATGCCTGAAAGTAGCCAAACAGCAGCCGGTCTGCCGGGAACGCCTTTTGGAAGAGGCCATGACCACGGATTTTTTCCTGTCTGAACAAGTGTATGTTCCCCGGATCTATTTTTTGGACCCTCTGGGCCGATTCTGCATCAAGGAATTTGTCGAAGGGGAATCCATCACCAGCCTTTATTTACGCTTCAACGATTTGTCGGTAAAAAGTCAACAGTTGATCCTGGAAGGGTTGGAAGCCTTTTTAAACCGGCTTTTGGAATTGTTTACACTGCGGCCGGACTGCAAGGTCAGCATCAGTCCCAATAACATTTATGTCCTCAGCGAAGGAGGGAAATTCAAGGACCCGGCCCAGTTTGTCCTGATTGATCCGGGGACCACCCTGAAAAAAAGCTACGAAGGTTTCACTTTCAATAAATATTGGAACGAAGTCCTGCCCGATCGTATCCGAAAATACCAGCGCACCGGCTATCTCCAATGGCTGGTTCCCAGGGAGGTGACCCGATCCGAACGGGACGAAGCCAAGGACTTTGAAATCTTCCAGGGACTTAAACCGGCCGAGATCTTCCTGCTTTTAAAAACGGCCAAGACCGTAGAATTCGAACCGGAAGAGGTCATCCTTCGTGAGGGGGCTATCGGAGAAAATTTCTATCTGGTTTTGGAAGGGGAGGTGGAGGCCCGCCGGGGTCATTTTTCCAAGCCGGGATCCTGGCACCAGCGCATCGGCCGGGGATCGGTATTGGGTGAAATCGCCTTTCTATTGCATGTACCCCGGTCCATGACCGTGGTGGCGGCTACGGCCTGCAAACTGATCGAGATTGACCAGGACCGCTTCAATGAGCTGCTGGAAGCCAAACTCACGGCCCCCTACAAGCTGATTAAAAATATCTCCGTCATACTGGCTGAACGTCTGCACCAGTTAACCCTGAAATATGAAAAACAGTTGGAATCCAACAACGCTCCGGAGGGAGGGGGTTCCCATGGATGAAACGAAATCGATCGCTGAAATTTGTCCCCGCTGCGAAGAAGGCCTGTTGACCACCATTGAGGCCCGGCAAGACATCAATATCGAAGGTTCCCTGGTCCGTATCTCTAACGTCCAGATGGAAGAATGCCCGGCCTGCGGGTTTCGTTCCCTTTCCGGAAGGGATGCCGGGCTCTATGATCTCCTTTTTGCTCCCGAATATGGGAACATTTCGGATCTGGTCCAGGCTCTAAAAAAGGCCGGTTATTATGGGATGTTTTTGAGGGAAGACCAATCGGAGACCCTTCTCGGATTCGGGGCCAGGGACTACGTGGCCCGGTTGGACGAAGGATTGAAGGGGCTGTATCTGGACAATGAATCCAACCATATCCTTCAGGGTCTGAACCGCTTTCCAAGCGGACTCATTCCCATCGACCTGGCCGGTCATCGCTACACGGTCAAACTGCCCAAGATCGGTGAGGGGGAAAACGGGATTGTCTATGACTATCAAGAGACCTCACAGGCGGTGTTAAAAATCGCCAAACCCAGGGCCTACAGCCGCAATCACCTCCAGGAAGAGTATGAAGTAACGGATTTTTTTGAAAAACAGGGGGTGCCGGTACCGCACATCCTGCTCAGCGACCATTTTGGGAGTTTTATGATCAAGGAGCGATTGGCCGGCAAATCCCTGGCCAGGAGTTATTATTCCTTGGGCGGATCGGACAACCCGACCTATCGGCAGGTACGGGAATCGGTCAAGGCCTTTATCGGAGGTCTTCTGGAACTCTTTCTCCGCCATCCGGAGGCAAAAACCTCGGTCAGCCCCAATAATATTTTTATTGTCTTGAGGGGCAGCGAATGTCAATGTCTTCTCGTAGATACCGGCCCGGCCCCGTTTCATGATTATTCCGATTTTAATTTCGATCACTATTGGGAAACGGTGATTCCCCAGAAGATCAAGCAGTATGCCGCCGCCGGGTATCTCTAATTTCCAGCTATCGAAAAGCGAAGCGGACCTCTTCAGGATATGCCCAGGAAACGGGCATAGGCGTGCTTGGCCACCCACTGCAGGGAATAGATGCCGGAACGGGTATAATGATTAACCTGGAAATTACAGGTGGAAAGGCAGTGGGGGCTGCAGGTTTGCTTTTGTTCCGCCAGTTTTTGGGAATCAAATTTTGCCCCATCATAGATATTTCCCCAGTCTCTTTTATCCCCATATAATTCAAAACAGGGGGCGAAGCTGCCATCCAGGCGGATGATCATGGAGAACTGCCCGGCCTGACAGGGCCAGGAGGACCATTGACCGCGGATAAACCGTTTCATGGCCTGGAGGTGGGAGAGGGAGTTGACCATGGTATAGCCGGCCCGATTTTTCTCGATGAGCCAGTCAATGACCTCATCCACAGCCTGGTATTTTTCTTCCAGGATCCATCCCCCGTCGGTTTCGTGTTTAAAATGCTCATATTTTATCACCGGAGGCTCATTGACGTGATAATCGGTGGCGATTCCGTATTCATGGGCTATCTCGGTCAGCATCCGAACATCCTCGACATTGTTTTCCGTGATATTGATATTGAAAAAAGTGATGTAGCCGTACCGGTGTTCCTGGCGCACCAAATATTCAAACTGGGGTTTGATTCTTTCGAAATATTTGGGTAATCCCGGACGGGGTCCGACGGCGTCGACAGCCAGGTTGATGGTGGAAACTCCGGCCTCCCCGATTTGATCGATAAATTCCGGGTCCAGGAGAAGGCCGTTGGTGGGCAGGTAAACGAAAAAACCCTTTCCCCCCGCATAGCGGGTCAGATCGATAATGAAATCCTTTCGCAGCAAGGGTTCGCCGCCCATATAGGCCAGGACCCGGCAGCCGGTGGCGGCGAGCCAGTCGACCGATTTTTGGGCCACCTCCCTGGTCATACCAGGGACCTTGTCGTTGGCATAACAATAATGGCAATCCAGATTACATTTCAGATCGGTGTATAGAAAAGATAATACCGGCCTGAACTGGCTGGAGAAGATACGGGATTTGATATAAGGGACCAGCCAGCTTTTATAGGCCCTGGAAAAATTATGCAGGTGATAGGTTTTGCCATGGGCCTTTCGAAAGGCCTTTGGGTTTTTGAAGGTTTTGCCGCACCTTGGACCGAGCGTTGAAGATTCCTGATGCATTTCAGACACCTCCACTGGTCGTTAGGAACATAACTTTAAGGATTATGATAGTAAACTAATTATTGTTGTCAAGTATAAAATACTATTTTTTCTCCGGAACTATTGATATTCCAAGAGGAAGAACGGAGATTTTATTCCAGACTCTCGCCAAAATCCTTTTAAATAGAATGGATGTGAAATTTGCGCTTCTTGATTTTTTTAATAAAAAGGATAGAATGAAAATGACTATATCTTATAGGCCACCGCATCTAAATTTTTTGCGGTCCCTTTAGAAAAACTATGACCAAAGCGAATGGGAGAGATAAAGATGCCTGACCAACCGAATAGGCCCCTGAGCTCGTGTGCCAAATGCAACGGAGACGTTTGCTACCCCAGGATCAAGGTCGGAGACCCTCTGCCTGCGCTGAAGGAGGCCCCGGAGTTCTGCCCCATGCGAAATCATCAAACCACTATAAAACAGGCCATGAGCGAATATGACAAAACCAGTGTCCGGGAATTCGCCCGTCTGGCTTCCGTGCAGGAAGCGGAATGTTATGAAGTAACCGCGGACGGCATCAGAACCCGCTTTCCCCGTCTGGAGGAATTGATACTGTTCTCCCAGAAATGTCATTACGAAAAACTGGGAATGGCCTTCTGCGCGGGATTGCGCCAGGAGGCGCGGGCGGTGACGGAGATACTGGAAAATAAAGGGTTTCATGTGGTCTCCGTCTGTTGCATGGTGGGACGGGCACCCAAGGAATCTATCGACATCAAGCCCCAGGAAAAAATCGCCGGGCCGGAGATGGAAGAAATGATGTGCAATCCCATCGTCCAGGCCGAGCTCCTTAATGCCGAAGGGGTGGA
>JBFMBU010000111.1:0-2622 GCA_040755035.1 Thermodesulfobacteriota bacterium | reverse complement strand
TTCTAACTGCAAATCTCTTGGTTCGCTTTTCGAGTTCCCTGGCGAACTCAAGGTTATTCATAGGCAGGCCCCGAGATTTCTGTTTCATTTAACTCATTTTCGACAGTTTGTGAGCAGGTTTTGAACTCGCCCGTAATGATTTCCGTGGGTTATAACTGGTCTTTTTAGATTTCAGCCAAAATGTAGTGCCAATAAAATGATTGCGCCCTATTGACAGCGTTGTTTCATGAATATATTATAGCCTCATGTTCTTTAGGGCAAAGAAAAGCGGATCGAAAAGTCAGCCCCAGGAATATCTCCAACTTGTAGAGTCTTACAGGGACGGCGCTACCGTCCGACAAAGGGTGATTGCCACCCTCGGGCGACTGGATCAGCTTCGAGCCTCAGGCCAAATCGATGGTTTGATGAAGAGCCTGGCTCGATTTTCGGACACCTTAAAGGTCATCTCTGCCGCCCGAGATCCCAGGATTAGCACCTGCCAGGCCAAGATTTGGGGGCCGCCGCTTGCCTTCGGCCGGCTTTGGGATCAGCAGAAGATGCCGGAGGTCCTCCTGGGCCTGGCCCGGGGGAGAAAGTTTCATTTTCCCCTGGAGCGGGCCGTTTTTGCTCTGGCGCTGCAGCGCCTCTGTGAACCCGGCAGTGATTTGCAGGGCAGCCATTGGCTGGGGACCTTGGAAGGAGCAGGAACGGAGCCGCTGGAACTTCAGCATCTGTACCGCACGAACGGGTTTTTGCATGAGATTCGGTACGATCTGGAACGGGAGCTTTACTTTCGGGATCGGGACCTGTTCAACCGGCAGCTGGATTTGATCTTTCTGGATACGACCTCCACCTATGTGTACCGGGAAGATGAGAGTGAGTACCGGAAGCGAGGCTACTCCCGAGATCATCGGTCGGATCTTCCGCAGTTGGTGTTGTGCGTGGCGGTGGATGGGGAGGGCTGGCCGGTGGCCTGGGAGGTATTTCCCGGAAATACGGCGGATATCCAGGCTTTTGAGCAGATGATCGGGAAGTTGCGGGAGCGCTTTCGGGTCGGCCGGATCATTGTGGTGGCGGATCGGGGGATGGTTTCCCAAAGAGCCATCCAGATCCTTACCGAGCAAGAGGAATCCCCCCTGGACTACATCTTGGGTTGCCGGATGCGCCGGCAGAAAGAAGTGAACGAGGAAGTGCTGTCTCGAGGGGGACGGTATCAGGAGGTGTCTGACAATCTTCTGGTGAAGGAAGTCAGGGTGGAGGATCGGCGCTACGTGGTTTGTCTGAACCCGCAGGAGGCCGAGAAGGATGCCGCCAGTCGGGAGGCGATTGTGCGCAAGTTGGAAGAGACCCTTGAGCAGAAGGGGGCAAAAGCCCTGGTGGGGAACAAGGGCTATGCCCGGTTCCTGAAAGTCAGCAAGGCCGCAGTGGTGATCAACCCGGATGCGGTGGAGGCCGATCGGCGTTTTGATGGGAAGTTTGTCCTGAGGACCAACACCGAACTTCCGGCCGCAGAAGTGGCTCAGACCTATAAGGGGTTGTGGCGAGTGGAGCGGACGTTTCGCAAGGAGAAATCGACCCTGGAGGTCCGGCCCATCTATCATCATCGGGATGATACCAGTATCGGCCATATTGTAGCCAGTTTCCTGGCCCTGCGCTTGGAAGTGGATCTTCAGACCCGATTGGATCGAAAACAGATCCGGACCTCTTGGCCCGATTTGATGAGAGATCTGAAACAACTCCAAGCTGTTCGGATCACGCTGGATGGGCAACCGTATCTGATTCGGACGGACTTTGAGGGCAATGCGTACCAGGCCTTTAAGGCCGCCGGGGTTCAGCCTCCCAGTCGGGTAACCAGACTGTAGCTCAAATTTTCTGTAGTGCCACAAATGAAATTCTTTTCTACAACTGTTTGTTTTCATTAAGCTTCATTTTTCCAACTGTCGAAAATGAGCCTGAATTATTTTCTCTTTCGGCGTCATGAAGACCCCCTTTATTACAGTCTCTTATCTCCCGTGCGCTTCTCCACTATTTGCCAAGGCGGGCGCGCGGGCGGGTCGGGCCACGATAAGTTCTTGATTATTCATTATTACCGTCCCAGAAAAGTGCTTTCAAGGCCTATATCGTCGTTTTCGGCCCCGAAAAGAGGCACAGCCACATCGGGAGCAGATCCCTCCCGGAGTTGATCCCTTCACCCCCCTATGAAATCCCTCCCCTTGGGAATGACGATTTGCCCTTGCTATTTTGAGGAATACAGCCCGTTTTGCCCCAGAAAAACTGATTATTAACCTGAATCCTGCGTGACTTTTAGGTTCATCAAATGACAGAACCCTTGAAAACATTGAGTCCGAAGCTTTACAAGGCCCTTTTTAAGGATTACACTTTGACCCAACCGCCGGTGTGGTCAAAGTGTAATGACGAAAGATCATCAAAATATAGAAATCTCATTCGAAAACGAGATGTTAACCCACTTTGGTGGGCTATACCTCCTGCAACAATTTTCCAAAATATCAAGCTCCGAACAGCCCTCACCCAGAATATTCGATTTCACCAAATCAACAATCTTTACTCCATCAGCGATTCCATCCTCTCGATTCTCTACCCGATCATCCTCGGATTAGGACGGATCGAAACCAATATCCTCTT
>JBFMBU010000110.1:0-21065 GCA_040755035.1 Thermodesulfobacteriota bacterium | reverse complement strand
AAATATTAACATTTACTATACCAAAATTTCCCGGATAATTTCCACCCCTTTTCCAAAAAACTTAATCTTTATTCAACCCGATAATAAAAGTTGATTTAACTTAGGTTTTTAACCCTGTCGGGGGTTTTTCAAAACCAGGTTCACCACGGAGACACCGAGGGCACAGAGCAGTAATTTTTTTATGAAGAAACGGGAGATGCCGTTTCTTCATAACCTGCCGGCCTGCGGCCCCCTGAAAAGCCCTATTTTCGCATAACGACAAATTGGTTCGCTTTGTGGGTATCTCCCCACAAAGCAATAAATGGTCTTCTCTGTGTTCTCCGGGGCTCTGTGGTAAAATCTATTTTGGACAAGAGTGATATCCTCGGCACTTTTTTCGGAACTTTTTCCTGTCCCACTCTGTCTAATAATACAAAGCTCAAAATAAAGGAGGAACGGAGCATGAGAATCATTTCCATTTTTTTATTAGCCTTCCTGTGCTGGACGACCGCGGCTCAAGCCGAGGCTGTCGGAGATGCGGTAGAGGTCCGTATTGTAACCGACAACGGATATACCCTTCCCACTTATCCGGTAAAAACGGACCGGGGGATACGTAAGGTCTATGCCGAAGCGGTAAAAGGTGACCATTACCGAATTGAAATCAGGAACTTGCTTAACCGCCGCATCGGGCTGGTTATTGCCGTTGACGGACGGAACATCATCAGCGGCTCAAAATCCTGGTTAAAGAATAATGAACGCATGTATATCCTTGAACCCTATGGATGTGGGCAATTTGCAGGTTGGCGGACAGCCCAGGACCGTATAAATCGATTTTATTTTACCGATGTACCGGAGTCCTATGCCGCGGCCTTTGGTGATGAAAGCGCCATGGGGGTGATCGCTGTGGCCGTTTTCCCGGAAATCAGGCCTGTCGAGCCGCCGATTCCGCTTTCCCAGCTTTACCCTTATGACCGTGAAGGAAAAAGTGCCGGGAAAAACGAAAAGACGCAGGTCCTTCCCTCGGCCCCTTCGGCTGCTAAGGATTATCGGGAGAAAAAGGCCGGGCGGGCGGAGCAGGCCATGGAGAGTGCCGGTACTGGATTTGGACGGGAGGCCTACTCTCCTTCCCGTATTGTAGCCTTCGAACCGGAAAAACGTGCCCTGGAAACGATCTTTTTAAAATATGAATGGCATTCAACCCTCTGCCAATTGGGGGTGATCAATTGCGGGCCTCCCCCTGTCCGTAAACCCAATCGCTTCTGGGGAAATGAAGGGTATGCCCCTCCACCCCCGGTCAGCTATAGGGGATATTAAAGCCCGTTTTAAATAGAGTCAGCGATGAGCCCTCCCTCTGCGCCGTCCGCAAGCAGACAGGGCTCAGGAGATCAAGGAGTTAGGGGTTCGAAAAGATGATGACGTCAATAATGTGATGGATTCCATTCGAGAAGGGTTTCTCCGGTTGCCTGTCCGGAAACAACATGTTAGAATTATCGCGCAGCACAAGGAGGAGATTTTCTTACAACGGCGGGGGAGAAACGGCATTGCCCGAAATACCTGATCTTGGGGAGGCAGGAGAGCGGATCGTTGAGGACGAAGACGCCGGTTTTGTCACCCGCTGCCGCCAGGGTGAAACGGAAGCCTTTTCCGCCCTGGTCCGGAAATACCAAAAAAAAATGCTCAATGTCGCTTTTAGGATGATCGGGGATTACGAGGAAGCCTGTGATGTGGTGCAGGAGGCCTTCCTCTCCTGTTATCGAGCTATTGGAAAATTCAGGGGAGAAGCCCGTTTTTCCACCTGGCTTTGCGGCATTGTTCTCAACCGGACCCGAACCTTTTTAAAGCAAAAAGCCGCCCGCCGACAGCGGGAGGGGATATCGTTCGATGGTTCCGAGAATCTTAAAACAGAACTTTTTTCTTTGGATGAGTCGGCAGAGGAAGGGTTGGAAAAGCAAGAACTGGAGAACAGCGTTCAGAATTGCCTTGGAACCCTGGATAATGATCAAAGGGAAGTCGTCATCTTAAGAGATATTCAGGGTTTTTCTTATGAAGCCATCGGTCTGACCCTTAAACTTCCCCTGGGAACGGTCCGCTCCCGTCTCTTCAGAGGCCGGGTGGCCTTAAAAGACTGCCTGGTCAAAAAAATAGGCCCTCTGCGATGAACTGCCAAGAAATCCAAAACCGTCTACCGGCTTTTCTGGAAGATATGCTTTCTCCGGAAGAAAAGATCCTTATCGAGAAGCATCTTTTTTCCTGTGCGGTCTGTTCCGGAAGTTTAGAGGATTTAAAAAAAACAAAGGCCCTTCTAACAAACCTGAAAGATGTGGAACCGCCTCCTTTTTTCGAGCAACGCATCATGACCCGAATCAGGGAAGAGGCTGGGCGGGAAAAAGGGCTTTGGCATCGACTTTTTCTGCCCCTTAATATTAAGGTCCCCATACAGGTCTTGGCCACGGTCCTTATTGCAGTCTTAGCCTTCTATGTTTATCAAAAAAATGAATCGGAGATGAAACCGCTTGAGTCTTTCCCCGGTCCAATACCCCGATACGAAAATGACAATAATAAAGGACAACCCAGCCCGCCCCCTATTGTCTCCTCCCCAATGGATGCCCCTGCCCAAAGGGTACCGGAATCGTCCCTTCCAGAATCCGGTCAACAACGGTTTACTCCTGCCCCATCGCCTGATTATTTCGGGAAAGGAATCCAGTCCGGAGATTATCCCAGGCCGAATCAGGAAAAAATCCTTTCTCCACCCGGGCCACCCCTTCCCCCTGCCCTGGCTGACCGGGAAAAAGAAATGACATCACCCGGGACAGGTTTTTCAAGCAAAGATCAGGGTCGTTTTCAAAAACAAGAGTTCGGGCAGAAAGAGGAAAGGCCGCTCTTGGAACTGAAAGAAAAAGAAAAAAAGGACGTTGCCGCCCTTCCGGCCGACGAAAGCCGGAAATCAAAATCCCAACCGGCCCGGCCCAAGTCAGCCGTCGCGGTGTTGAAAATGGCAGTGGAAATGGACCTGACCGTTCAGGTGGGAGAGGTAAATACCGGTATTCGAGAAATAGAAGAAATCCTTGGCCGGACCGGAGCCCGAATGACCGAACGACAACACCATCCCGGGGGAGAATTCCTTAGGATTGAAATCCCCGCCGGAAAAACTGCACTCTTTCTGGATCGTTTGGAATCGGTTGGCAGGATGACCCCGGATAAAAAGCCCTTCCCAATTCCTGAGGGGCCAGCGACTGTCAACATCAAAATCATCAAGCGTCCTTAAGCTCGTTTGGCAAATATTCGAGGTAAACTTAAAGACCTCTCCCTCAACCGGCCGGGCACATTATACTACTATGGCTTTCTTTTTAACCGGTTTGGGGATAAACAGGAAGCAAACCCCGGATAAAAAAATGAGGACGGCCAGAGAATAAAAAGCCAAGCTATAGCTTTTAGTCAGGTCATAAAGATAGCCGGCCAAAATCGGGGCCGCAACCGTCCCGATGGTAGTGACGGTCATGGTCAAACCGGAGATGGTGGCGTAATTTTTTCTTCCGAATAAATCGGCCCGGAAGGAAATGGATAAGGGGATGGCACCACCGTATCCTGTGCCATAGAGAATAACGAATACGTATAAAAGAAAAATGGATTTGGCATGAATAAAGACCAGTATGCCCACAGCCTGAAGCAGACAAAGGAAAAACAGCAGCGTTTTTTTGCTGTAGCGGTCCCCGAGAGAACCGAAAATAAAACGTCCCGGAACGCTGACCAGCACCATCATACCCAGGACCGTGGAGGCGGATTGAAAAGAAATCCCGATATCCATCAAGTGCGGGATTTGATGGACCACAATGGAACTTAAAATACAAGCCCTGAGGACCATGGAGAGGGAATAAATCCAAAAAGCCCTGGTCCTAACCGCCTCTTTAACGGTGAAATCCTCCTCTTCTTCTTGGATCAAAGGGTTTTTACCTTCCCTCAAATGAAATTCCGAGGTTGAGGTTTTGGCAGAGGATGGATCCCCGTCACCATCCGGTTTCATCCCCACCTCCTCCGGTGTTCCTTTGACCAGAAGGCTTAAGGGCAGAGGAAACAGAAAAGTGACCACTCCCAGTATGATGGCCGCATTTCTCCATCCCACCGAAAGGATCAGCCAGGCGATAAGAGGTACGAAAACGGCCCCTCCGATTCCATTTCCCACCATCAGGAGGGAAATGGCCCGGCTTCTTTTCTTGATGAACCATTTGGCTACCGCTGCACCGGTGCCGTTGACATAGCCCAGGTTATAACCCAGGGAAAGGGTCAAACCAAAGATAAGATAGAGGCTCAACGGGCTGTGAACAAAGGATAAAAGAATAAATCCCGATCCGGCCAGAAAGATCCCGAAGAGCATAACCCGCCGGGCTCCATAGCGGTCTATCAGCCACCCGGCCAACGGTCCTTCGATTCCACCCTCCAGCCTGGACAAAGAATAGACCCCGGCCATGAGGGCCCGGGACCAGCCGAATTCCTTGACCATGGGATTGAAAAAGGTGCTGAACCCGTAAAAAAAAGTCCCGATACCGAAGGCATTGATGAAAAAACAAATCAGAACGATCCACCAGCCGAAAAAAATATTTTGACTGGCTTCCGAAATCCTTTTAAAAACTTTTTCCATTTAATTCCTTGCTGCCCCAGACAATAAACCTCTGCGATAGGTTTTTGATAACCGTATCACCGTCATACTCTGCTGCTTGAAAAAATTTTACTTCCCCGAAGGATTCGGCAAATTATATTTTTCCCGGACCTCCCTTCGTCTCTCTTCCGGCAGGGATCCCATATAGGCTTTCCATCCGGGACACCACCGGATATGCCAGCGCCAAAAGCGCCCTAAAAAAGATTTGGGGTTCCGGTCATACTTGGCCCTCATCGCACAGGTTTCACATTTTGGATCAGCCATGTTTTTCCCCTTCTTTTATTAGGTTCTAAAATTATAAATATAGGAAAACTCCAATGCACGGTCAAGGGAAAAGGCTTTATTCAATCCTGGACCCCCGGGAAGAAAAATGATTGAGCTTTTACCATGGATTGTGATATGTTTCAAGTTTAAAAGATTAGGCAAGGAGGAATATGTCAAAAAAAGCATTGGAAGGAATGAAAGTCGTGGAGTATGCCACCATGGTTTCCGGTCCCTATTGCGGAAAACTTCTGGCCGATCTGGGGGCCGATGTCATTAAGGTGGAACCGCCGACAGGAGATCCCGCCCGCCAATGTGGCCCTTTTCCCACGGACGAAGACCACCCGGAAAAAAGCGCCCTTTTTCTTTATGTCAATACCAGCAAACGAGGGATCACCCTGGACCTTGAACAGGCGGAAGGACTTCAAGCTTTCAAAAAACTTCTGACTTGGGCCGATGTCTTTATTGACAATAACCCGGTGGGGTATTTTGACCGACTCGGGTTAAGCTGGAACGAGACGCATCAAATCAATCCGGGATTGATTTATGCCTCCATCACCCCTTATGGGCGAACCGGTCCAAGAGCAAACGCCAAAGGGGATGAATTGACCCTTATTCAAGCCGGGGGAGAGGGAAATCTGGTCCCGGCCCGATCTTTTGATTTGTCCTTCCCTCCTGTAAAATTCGGCGGTTATCAAGTCGGTTATCATGGAGCCCTGTTTGCTGCTGTAGGCATTATGGCCCTTTATCTGGCCCGGGTGCAAACCGGAGAAGGACATCTACTGGATATTTCCTTGCAGGAATGCGTCATCAACCTCCTTCCCGGGACCCTGCACAACCATCGTTATGATGGCTTCAATTGGGGCCGTGTCCCGGACCGGCCCCCGGCTATGGGAAGGATGGAAACCAGCGACGGCCATATCACCCTGGGAGCGAACGATGATCACCATTTTCGCGCCCTGCGGGAACTGATCGGCAAACCGGACTGGCTGGCCGATGATCGCTGGGATGATCGTGTCTTTCGAACCAATCACCTGATGGATATTGCCTCCAAATTGGACGATTGGATGAGGCAGCAGAAAAAGCAGGAAATTTATCATAAGCTGGCCAAAGCCGGTATACCGGTCGGCCCCGTCAATTCTGCCCCGGAGGTTATGAATAACGCCCAGTATCGGGCCAGAGGATTTTTCGTCGAGGTCGATCACCCCATCGCCGGCAAATACGAATATGCCGGCTGGCCCTATAAATTATCCGCCTCCCCTCCCCGCATCTCCCGCCCGGCCCCGCTGCTGGGACAACACAACCAGGAAATCCGAAAAGAAATCCTGAATTGCCCCCTCGGAGAAAAAAATCTACCCGATCAGTCATCTCCCAACGTAAAACTTCCCCTTCATGGGATAAGAATTCTTGATTGTTCCTGGGTTTGGGCCGGTCCCTATGCCACAATGATGCTGGCCAATCTCGGGGCTGAAGTGATCAAGGTGGAAGGTCACAAACGAACGGATATCGTACGCCGGGCCGTTATGTGGCCCAGATGGGATCCGGCTCCGCATCAGGTGCCGCCCAACCAGGGTCTAAGTTACAATTCCGTCAACCGGGACAAGAAGAGCCTGACCCTGGACCTGAGCAAACCGGAAGGGATTCGCCTGGCCAAAAAACTGGCGGCCATAAGCGACGTCGTTCTGGACAATATGCGTCCGGATGCCATGAGCAAGATGGGACTGGGTTACGGCGAGCTGATCAAGGTCAAACCCGATCTTATAGTGGTTTCCTCCTCCTCCCGCGGACACAATGGTCCGGAAACTTTTTATCTCGGCTTTGCCCAGATTCACCAAAGCGTCTCGGGGGTGGCTTACCTTTCCGGTTATCCGGAAGATCATCCCACTTACGGGTCCTTGGGTCATACGGACATCACCAATGCCGTCACCACGGCCTTTGTCACTCTGGCCGCCCTCCGTCACCGCAGGCAAACGGGAGAAGGCCAGTTTATCGACCAATCCCAGTGCGAGGGTTCAACCTGCATGATCGGAGAGCAACTCCTGGGTTACCTGATGACCGGCCTTATCCCCGAAAGGCAGGGCAACCTCCATCCCCGATATGCCCCGCACAATATGTACCAATGCTGGGGCGTGGACCGCTGGCTGGCTTTGGAAATTCACTCCGACGAAGAATTCCAAGCCCTGGCCCGGGTTATGAACCAACCCGAACTGGCCGAAGATCCCCGTTTTAAAACCCAGGCCGTGCGTAAAAAAAATGAAAAGGTACTGGACCAAATCATCGGGGAATGGACACGGATCCGAGACCGGGATTGGATGGTGGAGGAAATGCTCAAGGCCGGACTGGCCGCCGCTCCTTCCCGCGATGCTGAAGATCTTTATGCCGATCGCCATCTACGGGCCCGCAACTTTTTCCTTAAAGTCCGGCATCCGGAACTGGGTGAATTGGACCTGGCCGGGATGCCCTGGAAGATCAGCGACACCGAACTGCCTTCAGGACACGCCCCTTTGCTGGGAGAGCACAATCATTATGTCTTGCAGGGTCTTTTGGGGCTGAGGGATGAGGAGATAGAAGAACTTCGGGCCAAGGAGATTATCATGTAAAAAAGAAATTTCGGATTTCTGATTGCGGATTGCGAAATAAAACCAAAGCCGTTTCTGCTCAGAGATTGGATTCATCATGTCAACTCCTATTAATATTATTATCGGAGGAATTGCCTTGAAGGCGGAGCTGTTTGATACTCCCTGCGCCCAGGCCATTGCCGCCTGCCTGCCCATTGAAACAAAACCAAATGAGTGGGGGGATGAATTATATTTTGAGATTCCCCTGACTTTTCCCCTGGATGAATCGGCTACCCGAAAAGTCAGGGTTGGGGATATCGGTTACTGGCCTCCGGGAAAGGCCCTGGCTATTTTCTTCGGTCCCACCCCTATGAGCAGTGGTCCTGATCCGGTCCCGGCCAGCGAGGTCAATCTGGTGGGAAGGATTATGGATGATCCCGGGTCATTAAGACAGGCCAAGGGGGCTTTGTTGATTCGAATAGAATAGCCTCTTTTGAAGGCTAACGTCGTATTTTATCAAACCCCCTTGACAACAGATGTTGTTCCATGGACATCAACCCCGGATAAATAGCCCGGCATTCCTTAATCAGCTCTTGGATATCCTCCCGGTAAGGGGGCTTTCCGAAATCCTCGAAGGCCTTGCGCATAATATAAAACTCCTTGGCAAAAAGCCTCATTAAAATTCCGGGTACGGCTTGGTAACGGAATTTTTCCCCTCCCCGGATCCGGCTCAGGGTCTCAGCCAATTCATGCCCGGAAATAAAATCCCCCACCAGATCCAAAGCCTTTCCGGAAAATGGATCCGGATTATCAAATACCAGAGCAGCAATGGCCCCGATGTCATGGGTGGCAATATAGGGAACCCGGACCTGGCCGGCAATAAAACCGCGGATCACCCCTTTTTTTACAGGAAAAAAGGAGGCCCCCACATTATCCATAAATTGGGCCGGCCGTAAAAAGGTATAGGAGAGTCCGCTGGCTTGAACGTACTCTTCCACATCCAGTTTGCTGTCCACATGGGGAATTCCGGTCCTCCCTTCAACCACGTGGGCCGCCGAACTCATGACTAAGTGTTTGACTCCATTCGTCAGACAGGCCTCTACAATATTTTTCCCCTGCCTGACCTCCTGCTCGGGGTGGCATTTTTTATAGTCGGGGGACCAGGGCTGGGTGACGCCGAAAACATAATCGGCTCCACGATAAGCTTCGGCCAATGATTGCCGGTCATCCAGATCGCCCTTTTTCACTGTCGCCCCCTGTCTTTTTATCATCCCGGCCTGTTCTCCCTCCGGGTTCCGAGAAAGAGCGACAACCTCCCACTGAGGATGTTTTAGGGCATTTTGCAATACCGCGCCCCCCTGTGTTCCGGTAGCGCCGCAAACGACAATTTTTACCTTCTCCATCTTTCTTCTCCCAGTTATCGATTGCCGTTAAAAGAAGAAAATATTGAAATATCTATTTTTTGATTATAATATGTTATGTTAAAAAAAGATATCAGGAAAGGGGAAAAAATGGATCAACGACTGGAAGGAAAGGTAGCCATTGTTACCGGGGCCGGTCAGACCCCGGGGGATACCATAGGAAACGGGAGGGCCATGGCCGTTCTTTTTGCCCGGGCCGGGGCCAGGGTTTTATTGGTGGATCGCCGTCTGGATTCGGCTGAGGAGACTAAAGCCATCATTGAAAAAGAAGGAGGAAAGGCCGAGGCTTTTGAAGCCGACGTCACCAAAAGCGACGACTGCCGAAGAATAGCAGAAAAATGCGCCGAGACCTTCGGCCGCATCGATATCCTGGTCAACAATGTCGGGATCGGGGGACAGGATTACGGCCCGGTCAAGTTGCAGGAGGAGATCTGGGACCGGATATACAACACCAATGTCAAGAGCGCTTATCTGATGTGCAAATTCGTCCTGCCGGTTATGGAAAAACAGGAGAGCGGCTCGATCCTGAACATCTCCTCCGTGGCCGCCGTGGCCAATACCTCCATGCTGGCCTATAAGACTTCCAAAGCAGCCATGAACGCCCTTACCCATTCCGTGGCCATGAAATATGCCAAGAAAGGCATTCGGGTCAATGCCATTATGCCCGGATTGATGAAGACCCCTATGGCCATCGAAGGCATCTCCGCCAACCGGGGTATCAATAAAGAAGAACTGATCAAAATGCGGGACAGCCGGGTCCCCCTAAAGGGAGGAATGGGCAGCGGCTGGGATATCGCCTACGCCGCCCTGTTCCTGGTCTCGGACGAGGCCAAATTCATCACCTCCGTCATCCTGCCGGTAGACGGCGGTCAGTGCGGATTGGTGGGATAAAAGCGGTTTATGAGGATAAGGGAGTTTGGTTAAGGGAGGGATTTGAAGCATAATGGAATCGGAGTGTTCGTTCAGCGTTTAGCGTTCGGCGTTCAGCGTTCGGTTAAATAAAAAACAGAACATCTTTAACACAGCTATCAGGAATTTAAATAGTGAAGCCGATAAGATCAACAAAAGCTACTGAAACCAAAGGCAAAGGAGAACTATGAAAAAAATTCGATTGGGACGGACCGGATTGATGGTGACTAAACCGGCTTTCGGCGTTCTGCCCCTTCAAAGGGTGGAAATGAATGAAGCCGTTCAAATCCTGCGCAAGGCGTACGACCATGGAATCAATTTTTATGATACGGCCCGGGCGTATTCCGACAGCGAAGAAAAGATCGGCCGGGCCTTGTCGGAGGTCCGGAAACATATCATCATCGCTACAAAAACCCAGGCCCGGAAAAAGGAAACGCTGGAACAGCACCTGGAAACCAGCCTGAAGACCTTAAAAACGGATTATATCGATATCTATCAGTTTCATAATCATGAAAAATTGCCGGAGGGAGAAGGACCGGATTCTCTCTATGAGGCCATGCTCAAGGCCAGGGAAAAGGGGCAGATCCGTTTCATCGGGATCACCAATCACCGGCGGCCGGTGGCCTCGGAGGCCGTGGATTCCGGTCGTTTTGATACCGTTCAGTTTCCTTTGAGTTTATTGGCCACAGAAGAAGATTTGCAGTTGGTTGAGGCCGCCCAAAAAGCCGATGTGGGGTTCATCGCCATGAAGGCCCTCAGCGGCGGACTGATCACCAACATCCCGGCGGCCGTGGCCTTTCTGAACCAATATGAAAACGTGGCCCCTATCTGGGGTATCCAGCGGGAAACGGAATTGGACCAGTTCATCGAACTGGAAAAGCACCCTCCCCTCCTGGACGAAGCCATGCAAAAGGCCATTGAAAAAGACCGGGCCGAACTGGCCGGTGATTTCTGCCGGGGATGCGGCTATTGTATGCCCTGTCCGGTCGAAATTCCCATCAACATGGCCGCCCGCATGTCCCTGATGCTGATGCGTTCACCTTATCAGCGTTTTCTGGAAGACGACTGGAAAGCGCAGATGATGAAGATCGAGGATTGCACGGAATGTGAAAGTTGTAAAGAGCAATGTCCCTATAACCTCAACACCCCGGAGCTGCTAAAACAGAATCTGGCCTTTTATAAAGATTTCTATGCCCGTCATAAAGGATAAAATCGCCGGACCCTTCTTACCCCCCCTTCTCTGCCGTCCCGGTCCTTCGCCGGTGGCGATTTTCCGGGACGCAAGAGAAAGGATCGGCAGGCTCTAAGAAATTATCATAGAATCTTCATAAAATGTTCTTACCCGCTTTTCAATGTTTCGACATCCAATACGTTTCCCCAATCATAGGTTGATAGTCGAGCAGATAGAAGGTCCGGTGCACATAGGGTCTCCGGACTGAAATGCGCAGCCAGGTATAGAGATAGGTGTAGGGCGCGTCTTCCATGACCTTTAATTGAATATCCCTGATCGCGGCCTTACGCTTTTTGGGATCCAGAATCCTGTGCTGCTCGCTGATCAGCTTCCAAAGTTCAGGGTTGCTCCATTTATAATACATCGATCCTTCCAGAGGGCCATAATAGGGAACCAGCCACTCTTCCGGATCGACGCCGGCGGTGGTGACATGGAGAGACAATTCATAGTCAAAACGATAGGCCCGGTTAAAGTATTGTCCGAATTCCATAAAGGTCAGTTTGAGGTCGATGCCCACTTCCTTGAGCATTTCTTTCAAGACCTGAGCCGGCTTGGTCATGGTTTCCGTATTCCAGGTAATCAGTTCAAGGGAAAAGCCGTTGGGATACCCGGCTTCGGCCAGAAGCTTTTTGGACTGTTCCGGATTGTATTTGACCTGGTCGGAGGGCAGGAGAGAGTCGTCGTAAACCGGGGGAACCGGGCCAACCCCGACGGTACCGTACCCGCCCCAGGCCAGTTTCAACAACCGGGGTTTGTCGATGGCCATGAAGATGGCCTGGCGGACCCTTTTATCATCCAAAGGTTTCTTAAGAGGTTTTTTCCCCTCGATCCAGGGTTGGACCCGCAGGACCAGCATGTGGGTTCCGGGGTGTTCTGAAATAAGGGCATCGGGGGCTTCTTTCTTGATCATTTCCAGTTGATGGTAATAAATCCCGGTCCCGTCCAGCCTGCCGGCAACGAAGGCCGAGGAGACACTGGACGGATCGGGCATGATTTTCCAGGTAATCCCATCCAGATAAGGCAATCCTTTCTTAAAGTAATTGGGATTCTTCACCAGGGTGATATGCGATCCCTTGATGAACTCTTTAAGCATGAACGGTCCGGTCCCGATGGCCACGTTTTTCAGGTCGCCAAACTTATCGACGATCTCTTTGGCGGTAATGGCCGCCCAAGGGGTGGCGATGTAGCGCAAAAACGGGGCATAGGGCTCATTCAATTTGAAAATAATCGTGTATTTATCTGGCGTTTCGATGGACTTGATCTTGTCAAAATAATAGGCGTGCTTGAAATCCGGTTTTTTCCCGTGGAGCCCGGTAGCCCGCTCGATGCTGTATTTGACATCGGCCGAGGTCAATTCACGACCGTTGACCGGGGGAACGTTATGAAATTTGACCCCCTTATGGATCTTGAATTCATAGGTGGTGTCGTCGATCTGCCTGTAACTTTCGGCCAGTTCCAGCTCCCAGCCGGTCATTTCGGGATTGGTTCGTAAGAGAGTGTTATTGGTATTAGCCGTAATAGCGGTCGTCGCTCCGGAGGTTTCATGATGAGGATCCAAAGACCTCGGATCCGTCGCCATCGAGGATCGATACACCCCTCCATATTGCGGTTTTTCTGCGGCCTTCTCCTTTTTTTTCATTTCGGTCTCGGCCTTTTTTGATTTTTCGATAATGCTCTTTTTCATCTGGGCGGAAGCGCTAAAGACCAGGGCCAGTGAAAAAAACAGACAGAGAACCGTCAAAAAGATCTTATGCCTTTGAACTTTTTCCATCTTTACCTCCTTAGATTGTGGGAGTGCTTCAGGGGTTGATATTCAAGGTATTGCCTGATGGGAGATTAAAAACCGGTCAGGGATCTCTGTTCCCGTTAGAGAAAAGGATCTTTTTGAAAGAAAACGAAAAACCGCGACAGTCTGTCCCGATGGAAACACCGCTCAGCATCCGTTCAGCCGTTTTGAAAAAAAACAGCATAAATCCTTAACGCCTCCCCGGTTATAAGGAAAGGGTTGGAAACCAAAAGGTTGCTTTCGGATAAAAAAGGATTTATCTTTTACTACGCTTGAACGATAGCAAATAAGGCTTATGAACCTATTAGTTCCCTACCAAATGACAAGCCACGAAATGTCCCGGAGCGACCTCCTTCCAGGACGGTGCGGATTCGGAACAAATTTTTTTTCTTCGCTTGCAACGGGGATGAAAACGGCATCCCGGCGGTGGAAAAATAGGACTCGGTATCTCCCCTTCCAGGGCGATAGAAGTCCTCTGATTTTCCACAGCCGGGTCCGGTATCGGTATGGAGGAAAGAAGGGCTTGAGTGTAAGGATGAAGGGGTTTGGCGAAAAGTTCGTTTTTTTCGGCCAACTCCACCATGACCCCCAGATACATGACCGCCACTCGGTGACTGATATGCTTGACCACGGAAAGGTCGTGAGAAATGAAAAGATAAGTCAGGTTGAATTGTTCCCGCAGGTCCTCCAGCAAATTGATGACCTGGGCTTGGATGGAAACGTCCAGGGCGGAAACCGGTTCGTCGCAGACGATAAATTCCGGACGAACGGACAGGGCCCTGGCGATACCGATCCGCTGTCTTTGTCCCCCGCTAAATTCATGGGGATAACGATGGACGTCGGTGGGATTCAAGCCGACGACTTTCATCAATTCCAGGACCCGCTCCAGTCTTTCTTTTTTATTTTCCGGAATTCCATGAACCCTCATGGGTTCGTCGATTATGTCTTTGACCGTCATACGAGGATTTAGGGATGCATAAGGGTCTTGGAAGATCATTTGCATGGATTGGCGTTTACGACGTAGGGCCTCCCCTTTCTCCTGACATAAGTCTTCCCCTTGAAAAAAAACCTGGCCTTCCGTGGGTCGATAAAGCTGCAAAACCCCGCGAGCCGTGGTCGATTTACCGCAGCCGCTTTCACCTACCAGGCCCAGGGTCTCTCCCACGGCCAAATCAAAGCTGACCCCGTCTACCGCTTTGATATATAATATTTTTTTTCTGCCTACGATCCCGAGAGAAATGGGGAAATGGACCTTCATAGCCTTGACTTGAAGCAATTTGTTTTCACTATGCTGCATGGGAAACCTTCCAACAGGAGACGAAGTGCCCGGGTCTGTTCTCGACCATAGGGGGTAAATGATGAAAGCAATAGTCATCCCCCACCGGGCAGCGGGCGATGAAGGCGCACCCCTTGACCAATTCCCGCATCAGGTCCGGGGGGGCCCCGGCGATGGAAAAGAGCTTTTCCTGAGCTTCTTTGTCTACACGGGGAATGGACTTCAACAGGCCCCTGGTGTAGGGGTGCAGCGGCTCTTTAAAAAGATCGGGCGTGGAGGTCGATTCCACTATTTTACCGGCATACATGACCATAATCCGATCGGTGGTACCGGCCACGGCCCCAAAATTATGGGTGATCAAGACCGTAGCCGCTCCCAGATCTTTAGCCAGGGAGCGGATTAGTCGAAGTATCTGATCTTGAATGGTGACATCCAGGGCCGTGGTCGGTTCGTCGGCCAAAAGAATGGTAGGATTACAGGAAAGGGCGATGGCGATCATGACCCGCTGCCTTAGTCCACCGCTGAGCTGATGGGGATAGCTACCCAAACGCATCTTGGGCTCGGAAATTCCCACCTTGGTTAACAACTCAATACAGCGGTCTTCCAGTTCCGGTTCTTTTAGTTTCAGGTGAAGTTTGATGACTTCTTTCATCTGTTTACCGATGGTCAAAACCGGATTCAGAGAAGTCATAGGGTCCTGGAAGACCATGGAAATGCGGTTGCCCCGGATTTGCTGCATTTCTTTTTCGGTTAATTTCAAAAGGTCCGTTCCGTCAAAACGCAGGGTAGTGGCTTGAATTTTTCCGGGAGGGACCTGAATCAACCGCATGACGGAAAGAAAGGTGACCGATTTCCCGCAACCGCTTTCCCCCACCACCCCCAGGGACTCGCCGGGGTAGAGGGCAAAGGAAATATCCCTAACCGCGTTCAAGGTGCCGTCTCGCAGGAAGAACTTGACATCCAACCCGTCCACATCCAGAATGGGCTTTTTATCCGTTTGTGCTGTTTCCATTATCTCCTGAGTCTCATTCCGCCGGTCAGCTTGGGATCGAGCAGGTCCCGCAAAGCGTCTCCCAGCATGTTAAAACCGAACACCCCGGCACTGATGGCCAGCCCGGGGAAAATGGCCAGCCAGGGGCCTTTCAGCATATAATTGATTCCGTCACCGCTGAGCATCCTCCCCCAGGAAGGTGCCGGGGGCGGTACACCGAAACCAAGAAAGCTGAGCGAGGCTTCGGCCAGAATAGTATTCCCCAGACCAAGGGTAGCTAAGACGATGATCGGGGCCGCAACATTGGGCAGGATATGACGGATCAGAATAGTCCTGTTTTTACACCCAATAGCCTTGGCGGCCATGACATAATCGCTCTCTTTAATGGCCAGGACCGCACTACGCACCACCCGTGAAGCGCCGGCAAATCCGGCTATCGCCAAGGCCAGGATGACATTTAATTGTCCCGGGCCTAAAATGGCCATAACGGTGAGCATAATCACCAGCCAGGGAAAGGACATGATGGCGTCTACAATCCTTTGGACGATGGTATCGAAAGTACCCCCATAATACCCGGAAATAATGCCGATGAGGGTGGAAAGGAGCGTACTTAATCCCACGGCCCCCAGGCCGACGGTCATGGACACCCGGGCCCCATAGGCAATCCGGCTGAACATATCCCTGGCTAAGGCGTCGGTCCCCAGGAAAAAAGTCATACTGGGTGGAGCAACGATTTTTTCTCCGTGCATGGCATTCGGGTCATAGGGGGCTATAACGGGGGCAAAGATGGCCATCAAGACCATGCCCAGAACCAGTAATCCACCAAAGGCTCCCAAAGGTTTGGTTTTCACCAATTGAATAAAGAGGTCAATAATCCAATGATGCCTTTTGGGAGGGGTAATGATTTCTTCCACGCGAACGGATACGGGATCGATAATTTTTTCTTGCGAACTGGATTCCATATGTTTCCTTGAAAATTTAAATCACAACCATTCAGGGTTGCAGGGATAAGTTTTTAAAATTGTTTTTCTCTGAACGCCGAACGCTGAACTTTTTCTTTTTATCGGTACCTGATCCGGGGATCAAACAACCCGTAAAGCAAATCGACAACGAGGTTGATGCTGATGATCCAGGTACAGATGAAAAGATTGATCCCCTGAATGGCCGGATAATCCCTCCAGGAGATGGCGTCAATCAGATATTTCCCCATACCCGGCAAAACAAAGATGCTCTCCATGATCACCGTTCCTCCAATGAGCATGGCGATTTGGATACCCATAATACTCAATACCGGTATCAAAGCGTTTTTCAAAGCATGGCGGACCACCACAATCCAACCGGCGAGCCCTTTGGCCCGGGCAGTCCGGATATAGTCCTCCTTCATCACCTCCAGCATCATAGTCCGGGTCATACGCATAATCCCGGCCGAAAGCCCGATGGAAAGAATAAAGGAGGGCACCACTAACTGAGAAAGGCTTTTAATCGGATCCTCGGAAAAAGGGACATAATCCATCGGCGGGACCCATTTGAACCAAATGGCCCCGAAGACCAGGATCAGGGTGGCAATCCAAAAACCGGGGATGGAAAGCCCCCCGATAGCCGCGCTGCGCAGCAGATAATCAGACCAGCGGTCCTGGTAGAGGGCCGAAAGAACTCCGATGGGGACCCCCATGAGCAGGGTCCAGAACAAGGCCATGAGCCCCAGACGAAGGGTGGTGGGCAACCTTCGCCCCAGTTCTTCTAAAACAGGTTTTCCGCTCCACAGGGACTTGCCTAAATCGCCACTGAAGACATTCTTCATATAAATCGCGTATTGGACAATCAGCGGCTTGTCCAACCCCAGGGTTTTTCTAAGTTCGGCTTCGTCATCAGCATATCCCTGCTCAGCGATCATGATCGCCACCACATCACCGGGCAGAAGCCGGACAATACTGAAGACAAAGAAGGAAACCAGCAACAGGGTCGGTATTAACAACACTATCCGCCTTAAAATATACCAGCGCAGCATGAAAAATTCCTTTTGAGTTTTTCGATTACTAATTAGTGTCCAACCGGAAATTCAAAATTTCCGGATAAAGCTTACAGCGGTCAGCAATCAGCAGTAGGCAGTAAACAGATCCGCTCGAATAACGGGTTTTGCTGAACACTACCAGATGATCGCTATTCGCTCCATCCGGAAAAGGCCCTTTTCCGGATGGATACTATTTCGCCAACAGGAAAGGCCGGGGATTCAAAAATCCAATGGACCGGTTGGAATATCACTTCACTTGAATCCTTGAATCCTCGATCCCTTGAACCCTATTAACTTAATGTTTTTCCATCCAATAGGTTTCCCCTATCATGGCCTGCGCTTCGTTCAGGTAAATCGTCCTGTGGACATAAGGTCTCCGGGCCCCGAAATAGATCGTGGTATAGAGATAGACACAGGGAGAATCCTCCAAGACCTTTAATTGAATTTCCCTGAGCATGGCTTTCCTCTTCTTCACATCGAGAATCCGTTGTTGCTCGGAGATAAGTTTCCAAAGCTCCGGGTTGCTCCATTTATAATAAGTGGAAGTCGCCAGAGGCCCGAAATAGGGGATCATCCATTCTTCCGGATCTACCCCGGAGGTCATCATGTGCAGCGATAATTCATAATCGAAGCGGTAGGCGCGATTGAAATATTGGGGTTGTTCCAGCAGGGTCATTTTGAGGTCAATACCCACCTCCTTAAGCATTTCTTTGAGGATCTGGGCCGGTTTGGTCATATATTCCAGATTCCAGGTTAAGAGCTCAAGGGTGATACCATTGGGATACCCGGCTTCGGTTAACAACTGTTTAGCCTTTTTGGGATCATACTTGACCTGATCGGCCGCAGGCAAGGCGTCTTCAAAAACCGGGGGAACAGGTCCAACGCCAACCGATCCATTACCGCTTTGAGCCAGTTTTAACAACCTGGGTTTATCGATGGACATGGCAATGGCCTGACGAACTCTTTTGTCATCCAAGGGCTTTTTAAGTGGTTTGCTGCCCTCGATCCAGGGTTGGACACGCAGGATCCACATGTGGGTCCCCGGACTTTCAGAAATGAGCGCATCGGGGGCCTCTTTTCTAACAGTCTCCACCTGATAATCGGAGATCCCGGCTCCATCCAGCCGGCCGGCAAGAAAGGCCGACAAGGTGCTGGCCGGATCAGGCATAATTTTCCAGGTGATGCCATCTAAGTAAGGGAGGCCTTTTTTAAAATAATTAGGGTGTTTGACCAGGGTGAGGTGCGAACCCTTGACAAATTCCTTGAGCATGAAAGGACCGGTACCAATGGCCACGGTTTTCAGATCACCGAATTTATCGACGATTTCTTTGGCCGTAATCATAGCCCAGGGAGTGGCGATATAGCGGAGAAAGGGAGCATAGGGCTGGCTTAGCTTGAAGATAACCGTGTACTTATCCGGAGTTTCAATGGATTTGATCTTATCGAAATAATAATAATGTTTATAATCGGTTTTTTTGCCGTACATACCGGCAGCCCGTTCGATACTGTATTTGACATCGGCGGAGGTCAACTCGCGGCCGTTGACCGGGGGTACATTGTGAAACTTAACGCCCTTGTGGATCTTGAATTCATAAGTGGTGTCATCAATTTGTTTGTAGCTTTCAGCCAGGTCCAATTCAAAACCGGTCATATCCGGATTGGTACGAAGCAAGGTGCTGTTGGTATTGGTAGTAATTACTGTGGTCGCCCCGTAGGTTTCCATATGGGTATCCAGGGACCGCGGATCAACCCGCATAAAAGACCGGTAAACCCCACCATATTGCGGTTTCAGCTCTGCTTTTTGTTTCTTTTTTAACGATTCTTCTTTTTGTTTGGCTTTGTCCCTTAATCCCTTTTTCATCTGGGCCGGGGCGGCGGAGACCAGGGCCAAAGAAAGGATCAGACAAAAAATTGTCGGCCAAAAGGGACGAAGGCTTGAATGGTTAACTCCACTTTTTCCTGCTTGTTTCATCTTTCCCTCCATCGTTAAAAGATTGGTTGGCGGTTTTCCCTCTGGCCTTCCAACCCCTTTGGAAGGTCAGATATTGATCACAGCCGCTAAGCCCCCTTTCCCCATCTCCCGACTCAATAAAACCCGGGTTCCCTTCGGGAAAAGGTGCCTGCCTGTAGTCCCCTCCCCTTCAGACGAGCAAAACCCTGCCTGGGTTCACCCTCTTTCCCGGAAGCGAGACCGCGGAGCGTTAACGGTCTATTATCTCACCATAAAGCTTAAGAGTTAAAATTTCGAAAATAATAAAAAACCGTTATCCATTTAGTTGATTGAAAATATTTTTAACCCCTCCTCACTTGCCTTTTGACAAATGAGGGTTGACCCAGCGGAGCGTATTGACCGCCGGGCAGATTTCATCGTCGTTGATGTCTTGACAATGGCCTTTTTTTCAAAACTAAAGTGTTACGATATTGGAATGGATATCCATCCGGAGATGGTAAGGATAATTTAGAGGTATTGCAGTTCTTGATACGAATATGGTGGTTCAATTTTTTCCTAAACCCAGAAAATCAAGCACCTTGACTGCGTGCGGGAAAAATTTTTAGAAAAGAAATTTCAGCTTTTAATTAGTATACTTTTAGATTGGAGTCAAGAAAAAAAGGAGCGGAAAAATGGAAATAAAGAAAATCCTGAAACAGCAACAACCAGTTGAAGTTTATAATGATAACCCCTTTTAATTGTAATGACAAATATCTGTAAGCGATACTACGAATGAGCAGGGACTTTACAACCACCGGATACCTAAGTCCCTCTTTTCTCCCTCTTAACTCCCTCTGCCGCATCCGAATTCAAATCAATTCCGGGCTTTTATAGTCGCACTCCAAGCAGAAGGCTTGGGATTATGCTTTTCTCTGCTGATGGCACAATCTTTGCTCATTAAATTTGACAAAAGAACCCGGGGAGGTAAATAGTTCTCGTCCGGAAATTCAAAAATTCCGGACGAAGCTTACAGCGGTCAGCAATCAGCAAGTAGCAAGTCTGCATGAATAAAGGATATTGCTGAACGCTACAAGCTGATCGCTATTTGCTCTATCCGGAAAAGGATCCTTTCCGGATGGATACTAAATAATAAGAAAGAGGAGTTCCCTTATGATCCAAGCAACCCGACAAGCGGTCCATCTGGTCAAGAAGGAAATGGTTCTGGGAAATACTTCCTCTGTAGAGCAGGCCCCGGTGGTCAGAATGCAGAAGGAATTGTTGGAGGAAGCCATAAGATTAAAGGCCAGTGATATTCATTTTGAGCCTTCAGATAAAGCCGTCCGGGTCCGCTACCGGGTCGACGGTCTTCTGATTAACGGGGCTGTCCTGCCCCGGGAAACCCTGGAGTCCCTGGTCTCCCGCTTTAAAATCAGTTGTAACCTGGATATCAGTGAGAAAAGAATCCCCCAGGACGGCAGTTTCCGTATCCGCTATCAAGAGCGGATCATTGATCTCAGGATCTCCTTTCTGCCCACCAGCCGGGGAGAAAAGACCGTTGTCCGCATTCTTGACAAAGAGAAGGCCTTTCTGGAACTTGATCAGTTGGGGCTCCCCCGCTCCCGGTTGAATAGCCTCTTGACCATGATCAAACGCCCCCAGGGTATGATTCTTGTTGTCGGCCCTACGGGAAGCGGAAAGACCACCACCCTCTATTCCATTCTTCAGACCATTCACCGGGAAGAGATTAATATCGTGACCGTGGAAGACCCTATCGAATATGCTTTGGAAGGCATTACCCAAGTCCAGATTAATGAAAAAGTGGGACTGAATTTTGCCGCGTCCCTGCGTTCGATTCTCCGGCAGGACCCGGACGTCATCCTGGTCGGGGAAATCAGGGACGAGGAGACCGCTCAAATAGCCTTGAGGGCCGCCTTTACCGGTCATTTGGTCCTCAGCACCCTGCACACCAACGATGCCGTTTCCACCATCACCCGCCTCTATAACCTGGGACTGGAACCGCATCTGCTTTCTTCCTGTTTGTTGGGAATCCTGTCCCAA
>JBFMBU010000109.1:0-12347 GCA_040755035.1 Thermodesulfobacteriota bacterium | reverse complement strand
GGAAAAAATGGAGTTTGAACTCCTGATCAAAGGGGTATACAAAACGCTGGTGGTTGCCCTTCCCATCGGCTTTCTCTGGTGGGGACAAGGATTATGGGGGCTGTTAACCGGTTTGATCCTCAGCTACGGCCTCAGTTGTCTTTTCTCGGCCTGGATCATTCGAAAAAAGTTCGCTGGCCTTTCTTTTCTGCGGGAGGTCCCTTTATGGAAATATCTCCTCCGCTCAGCCTGGCCGATAGGACTCTCCGGTCTTTTTATGACCGTTTATGCCCGCATCGATATGGTCATGCTCTCTTTGTTCGATATCCCGGCAGCAGAAATCGGCTGGTACGCCATTCCGGTAAAGATCATAGAAATGCTTTCCCTCTTTCCCCTGTTGGTCATGGCCGGTTTATTTCCCATCTTTTCGGTTTTGACTTCTGAGGACCGGGAGTCATTGCAGAGGACCTATCAAAAGGCCTTGACCTTTCTGGCGGCCCTTTCCCTCCCTCTGTCCCTATCGGTTTTTTTCTTGTCCGATTGCTGGCTAATTGTTGTTTTCGGCCCCGCTTTTGCCCCTTCCCTTCCCTCCTTGAAGGTCCTTCTTCTGGCCCTTCCGGGGATTTTTTTGAATTATGTTCTGTTCAACACCCTGATTGCCTTGAACAAGGAAAAAATTATTACCGGCGTGAGCGGCTTGGCCGTGATCTTCAATATCGGTCTTAACCTTTTCCTCCTGCCCCGATACGGGTATATAGGGGCCAGTTGGACTACAGTGGCTACTGAATTTTTCCTTTTAGTACTATTTGTCGGTTACCTGCAACGATCTTTTTTCCGGCTTCCCCTGCTGTCCACCGGGCTGAAGCTGGTGGTTTGCGGGCTGGCTATGGGTCTGGCTTTTTGGGGATTAAAAGGGGCTTCGGTCTGGGTTGCTTGGATTTCGGCCCTGGCCGGTTATGGGGGTGGGTTGGTGGTTTTGCGTCTTATTACCCGGGAGGACTGGATTTTGCTTAAACGTTTTATTTCCTTTGAATCCTCCGGCAATTTTTAGTAAAGATAAAATAATTCAAAGGACCCGTTCGGGAATTCTCTATGAAAATCGCCGTTGATGTTCGAACCGTTTCCCCCAACCGTTCCGGGGTGGGAAATTATGTTCTCAACCTCATCCAGAATCTGAAAGAGGTGGATGAGGGACCCGTTTATCATTTGTTGGGGCAGAAGAAAAATTTCCCGCTGTTGGGGGAACTGGGTCCGAAACAAAAACCCCTGGAAACCCTCTTTTCGCCGGAGAACCATCCCTTGAGCGATATATGGGAGCATTTTGTATTGCCGCTCCGTTTAAAAGCCAGGGGAATCGACGTCTTTCACGGACCGGCTTCCCTGATCCCCTTTAAGAAAGATCAATACGCCGTTGTGGTTACCATCCATGATCTGGTAGCTTTTTTATTTTCGGAAACCATCCCGCGGAAATACGGGGTGTATATGCGTTATTTATTGCGGCAGGCTGTTAATAAGGCCGATAAAATTATCGCTGTTTCCCGCCATACCCAGAAGGATTTGATTGAAATATTAAGGGTTCCCGAGGAAAAAATCGTGGTGGTCCATGAGGCGCCCTCTCCCATTTTCCGCCCTTTGGACAAGGCTGAAGCACAAAACCGCATACGGGAGAAATACGGTATAAAGAAGAAATACATTTATCATTTGGGCAATATTGAACCTCGAAAAAATCTTATCGTCCTTTTGGAGGCCTTTACCAGGGTCTCTCAGGAACTGGGGGATGAATATCAGTTAGTGGTCAGCGGTCAAAGGGGTTGGCTGGTGCGGGCGTTGAGACAATTTTTTAAACATTACCCGATGCGTGACCGGGTACTTTTTACCGGATATGTACCCTTAGGAGATATCCCCTGGTTTATGAACGGGGCTGATTTGTTTGTGTTCCCCTCGCTCTATGAAGGCTTCGGGCTGCCGGTCCTGGAAGCCATGAGTTGTGGAACACCGGTTATCTCCTCCAAGCGTTCTTCCATTCCGGAAATCGTCGGTTCGGCCGGTGTTCTTGTTGATCCGACCGACAGGCGTGAGCTGGCTGACCGTATCGTTGGATTGCTCCGGGATCCGTTAGAACTGAAACGTCTGAGCCAGGCCGGGATCGAACAGGCCGGGAGATTCACCTGGAGGGAAACGGCCCGGAAAACCCTTGAAGTTTATCGATCGGTTTATTTCCATGAAAATCCTGTTTGACGCCAGGGTGCTGGGAGGGCACATGCACGGGATGGCCCGGTATTGTGCCGGCCTGCTCCGGCAGTTGCTGGAAGGGGACCAAGGGATCGAATACCTGGTCTTGATTGCCGACCTCAAGGTCAGGGCATGGTTCAACCCCACGGTTCCGGTGAGGTGGATACCTACGACCATTCCTTTGTACAGCCTTCAGGAACAGATTCTTCTCCCCCGGCAGATAAGGGGTGAATCCTTTGATCTGTTTCACTCCCCGACGTATACCATTCCCCGGGTTTTGGCTGGGAAAGGGATTCTCACCATTCATGATCTTATTCCATTGCTTTTTCCTGAGGATTATGGCCGGAAGCATCGGCTGTTTTTCCGTTTTGTAGTGCGCAAGGCGGTTGCCCGCTGTCTGAGGGTGGTCACCGTTTCCAAACACTCCAGCGAGGACCTCCTGGCCCGTTATCCGATTTCCGGGGAGAAGGTGGTGATCACACCCAATGGACTCGACCCCCATTGGCGCCCCCGGCAAAGGGATTCGGCCTTTTTAGAAAAACAGGGCTTAGATAATGGATATGTGCTTTTTGTCGGCAATCCCAAACCACACAAGAATTTTAACCGGGTTCTGGCGGCCTTTGAACGTTTACTGGAAGAGGGGGGCTATCCCGGCAACCTGGCGGCGGTTGGTGTCTCTCTGCGGGAACTCCCCCCAAGTTTAAAAGGACGAGTGATGATCTTTCCCGCCTGCAACGACCAGGACTTGGCTTTGTTTTATTCCGGGGCCGATTTATTGGCCGCCCCTTCCCTTTATGAGGGTTTCGGTCTGCCGGTGTTGGAAGCCATGGCCTGTGGTTGTCCGGTCCTGATCGGTGACCGGGGGGCTTTGCCGGAAATGGCCGGCGAGGCCGGTTTCCAGGTGAATCCTTATGATATCCATGCTATAAAGGAAGGAATGCAGGGATTGATTTCCAACCCTGAACTCCGTCGTTCTTTAAAGGAAAAAGGGCTGGCCCGGGCCGGGGATTTCTCCTGGGAAAAGACAGCCCGGATAGTTTTGGAGACGTATAGGGCTCTGGGGGTGGGGCGCGTTCGGCCTTAAGCGGCAGGAAGGAAAATTTCCTCCTCTAATCTGTTTTACGCCGAACGCTGAACGACGAACGACGAATAAAATGCAGCCGATAGTGGCACCGAGACATTTTTAAGTCATTATGACCGATGCAGGGAAAGAAAATCAAGAAAAACTATCCTCCCTTCGCGTGGCCCTGGTCCACGACTGGCTGACCGGGATGCGGGGTGGGGAAAAGTGTCTGGAAATATTTTGTGAGATTTTCCCTCGGGCCGATCTCTTTACCCTGCTGCACATTAAGGGGTCCGTTTCGGCAACCATTGAAAGCCATCCCCTCCGGACCACCTGGGCCCAGCACCTGCCCAAAGTGGAAAAGAAATACCGCTCTTATCTCCCTCTTTTTCCTTTGGCGGTTCGGAGCATAAAGCTGAGGGATTATGACCTGGTTCTTTCCAGCAGCCATTGTGTGGTCAAAGCGGTCAGGGTACCTCCCGGTGCGGTTCATCTTTCCTATGTTTTTACCCCCATTCGCTATGTCTGGGATATGTATGATATTTATTTCGGAAAGGATTCCTCTGCCGGAGTAGTGGTGAAGGCGATTATGCCGGTTGTGGCGGCTATGCTGCGGCGCTGGGACGTACGGACCACCCGGGGTGTGGATTATCTGTTGGCCGATTCGGAAAATGTCCGTCAACGGATCCAAAAATATTATAAACGGGAGGCCGAAGTGGTCCCGGTCCCGGTGGATACCTCACAATTCGATCTGTCTTTTCAACCCAAAGACTACTATTTGATTGTTTCCGCCCTGGCCCCCTATAAACGCATCGACCTGGCGGTGCAGGCGTTTAACCGGATGAAGAAACCTCTGGTGGTGGTCGGGACCGGACCGCAAATGGAGGCCTTAAAGAAGGCGTCAGGCGATACCATCACCTGGCTGGGTTGGCAGCCGGATGAAAACCTGAAACAATTATACGGAGAATGCCGGGCCTTGATTTTTCCGGGCGAGGAGGACGCCGGCATCACACCGTTGGAGGCCCAGGCTTCCGGTCGGCCGGTAGTAGCCTATGGTCGTGGCGGGGTTCTGGAAACGGTGATTCCCCTGGAGGATTTTCAACAAGGCCGGAAAGATTTCTTTAGCGGTGTTTTTTTTCAGGAGCAGACCGAGGCCGCATTGATAGGAGCTGTGGAAAAGCTGGAAGCGCAAGCGCATCTGCTTGATCCGTTGAAGATGCGGGAGCAGGCCTGCCGGTTCGACCGGGAGGTTTTTAAGGAGCGGATGATCCGCATCATCCGGGAAAAAATGGCTAAATGAAAATTCCTTGTTGCGGGTTGTTGGTTACGAGTTGAGTGGGTGGATTAAATACTTTTTACCCGAAACGCGAAACCCGTAACGATAAATTGCAACCCCATTGGTGGATAAAAAATCGCAAATTGAACGAGTAAACAGGAACGCAAACATGAAACCACGCGCTTTGATCACCGGAATCACCGGGCAGGATGGAAGTTACCTGACGGAACTGCTCCTTTCCAAAGGATATGAGGTGCACGGGATCGTCCGCCGCTTGGCCCTGGAAGACCCCCTACACCGGCTTTGGCGCCTCCGCCATCTCCTGGATAAAATTACGCTTCATGCCGGGTCCATGGAAAGCTACCCCAGTATCTTTAATGTGGTCGAGACCGTTGTTCCGGATGAGTGTTATCACCTGGCGGCCCAGAGCTTTGTCAGCTATTCTTTTGAGGATGAATTTTCTACTATCAATACCAACATCAACGGCACCCATTTTCTGTTGTCCTCCATCAAGCGCAAAGCCCCTCACTGCCGCTTTTATTTCGCCGCTTCCAGTGAGACCTTCGGAAAAGTCCGGGAATCCCCCCAGGATGAAAATACCCCCTTTCATCCCCGTTCTCCCTATGGTATTTCCAAGGTGGCCGGTTTCGAGCTGACCCGTAATTATCGCGAGGCCTATAACCTTCATGCCTCCTGCGGTATCCTTTTTAATCATGAGTCCCCGCGTCGGGGTCATGAATTCGTAACCAGAAAAATCACTTCTCATGCCGCTTTGATCAAGGTGGGCCGGGAAGAACGGATCAAACTGGGGAATATCGAAGCCAAACGGGACTGGGGACATGCCCGGGATTACGTACGGGCCATGTGGCTGATGCTGCAGCAGGAACAGCCGGATGATTATGTCGTGGCCTCCGGGACCTGCCATACCGTGGCAGAATTTCTGGAAAAGGCTTTCAGCCTGGTGGAATTGGATTATCGCAACCACTTGGAAATAGAGCCCAACCTCTACCGTCCTTCAGAGGTCATGACCTTGATGGGAAATTCGGCCAAGGCCAAGCGCGTACTGGGGTGGGAACCGACCGTCACTTTTGAGGAACTGATCCGGGAGATGGTGGAAGGTGATCTGGAGCTGATGAAAGCAGGCTGAAGACTGTTAGACTGAAGACCGAAGGAAAATCGGGAAAATTCCTCCAGCCCTTCGGCTTTCAGTCTAATCTCCTTCAGTCTTCAACCTAACCAAAGGAGCTGAAACCATGGAAGAAATTTCTGTTTATTCCCTGCCTTCCTGACCGGAGTGCCTGGCGACGAAAGAGTTCTTTCGTAAAAAAGGGATCGCCTATCAGGAATTCGATCTTTCCCGCGACCAGGCTGCGGTCACCCGGATGCTGCGGCTGACCCGCCAGAAGCGGGTCCCGGTCATTCAAAAAGGGGAGAGTTTTATTGTGGGTTTCAAGGTTGAAGAAATAGAAAAAATGATTGACAGTGAAAAAGAAATTCGTATATAGTCCGTCAGTTTCCTCTCCAACCGGCTGACCCCTGACCCGGAACCCAGCTTTTCTCGTTTCCGACTGAAAGCAGCAGCCGGAAGGAATATAAGTTGCGAACACCGGGGTAATCCAGCTTCCGAGTACCTGCCTGAAGACTCATAAATTGTTTCTCCGGTTCCCAGATCAAGAAGTTCACTTGTGACCTTTCGTAAAAAGAAAGGAATTATCTAATTGAATATATTAAAATTTATCCCATCTTGGAGAGGGAAACGGACAACTCTTTCCAGCGGCCGGCAGACCTCGGAAAATCCAGGCAGAGAAGAGTCCCATTATCTGTCAAAAGAGCGATATCGAGCAGTACTGGACAGTATGGAGGATGGATATTTTGAGGTGGACCTGACCGGGAATATGCTTTTCAGCAATGAGGCCAACAACCGCATCTTTGGTTATGAGCCGGGGGAACAGATCGGCATGAACTATCGGAAGTACACCGACCCGGATACGGCGAAAACGATATTTGAAATCTTTAATAGAGTCTATCGGACAGGCCTGCCCCAGAAAGGATTTGAATGGGAAGTGCTTGATAAACATGGAAATAAAGTCCAGGTGGAAACTTCCGTTTCTCTTATACGGGACGGTCAGAATCGGCCTGTCGGTTTTCGAGGGATTCTTAGGGACATAACCCGAAAAAAAGAAGCAGAAGCGGCTTTGAGACAATCGGAGGAAAGATATCGAACCATTCTGGATAACATTGAAGAAGGCTATTTTGAGGTCGATCTGGCCGGGAATATGATTTTCAGTAATGAGTCCCATTGCCGTATTTACGGATATTCCCTGGGGGAACTGCTGGGTCTGAATTTCCGACAGTATATCGATCAAGACCATGCTGAAAAAGTATATCAAATTTTCAACAAGGTCTATGAGGCCGGTTTTCCGGAGAAAATATCCTGTATCGAGCTGATTCGGAAGGACGGAGCCAGAATTGTTGTGGAAGGTACGATCTCTCTGATCCGTGATTCCAAAGGGAAGAAAATCGGGTTCCGGGGAGTACTCAGGGACATCACTCAACAAAAACAGGTAGAAGAGACTTTGAAGACTTTGTCTTTAATCGACGATCTGACCGGTCTTTACAACCGCCGCGGGTTCCTGACCCTGGCCGAACAGACCTTGAAAACGGCCGGCAGGATGAACCGGGGGGCTTTTCTGCTTTTTGTCGACATGGATCATTTGAAATCGATCAATGATTTCTACGGACATCTGGAAGGGGATCATGCTTTAATTGAGGTGTCCCGCGTCATCAGGGAAAACTTTCGCGATCCAGATATCGTGGCCCGGATCGGAGGAGATGAGTTTGTTATCCTGGCGGTGGAGGGGGCCAATGAAGCCGGCCCTGAGCTTTTTTTAGAAAGACTGCAAAAGGGACTGCTTCACCATAATGACAACAATGAGCGTCCTTATACCTTATCGTTAAGCATGGGCATCAGCAGTTATCATCCCTCCTGCCCCATCTCCATAGAGGCCCTTTTGGATCAGGCCGATAAAAATATGTATAAAGAAAAACAAACCAAGAAAAAAAACACCCAATTGGATCTGCAGTTCTTTGCCCTAAAAAGGGACGAGGGCTGAAGGTCCCGGGTCCACCGTCCATCGGTTTGTTTTATAGCTTGACCTTTCGCAGCCGCAGGGAATTGCCCACCACCGAAACGGAACTGAAGGCCATAGCCGCTGAAGCCAGTATGGGATTCAAGAGAATCCCCCAAAAGGGATAGAGAACGCCGGCGGCAATGGGGATGCCCAGGATGTTGTAAAAAAAGGCCCAGAACAGATTTTGGCGGATGGTGCGGATGGTTTTTTGGGAAAGACGGATGGCGGTTTCGATCGTACGCAAATCGCCTCGAATAAGCGTAATATCCGAGGCCTCCATGGCCACATCCGTGCCGGTCCCGATAGCGATGCCCACATCGGCCTGGGCCAGGGCCGGTGCGTCATTGATCCCGTCTCCGACCATAGCCACTTTCTTCCCCTCCTGCTGAAGCCGCTTTATTTGTGCCGTTTTATCCTGGGGCAGGACCTCGGCGATGATGCTGTCCACCTGAAGCTGGCGGCCGATGGCCCGGGCCGTTTGTTTATTATCCCCGGTAAGCATGACCACTTCCAGTCCCAATGATTTCAATCCGGCCATCGCCTCCAGAGAGTGTTCCTTGACCGTATCGGCCAGGGCCAGGAGCCCCGAGACCTTATATCCTTGGGAAACGAACATAAGGGTTTTCCCCTGGTCGGCCAGGGATTGGGCTGCCTCCTGAAATTCCTTCAGGTCTATTCCCCGGGATTCCATTAACCGGCGATTCCCGATAAGGATTTCCTGTCCTTCCCGTTGGGCCGAGACTCCCAATCCGGAGAGGGCCTGGAAATTTTCAACCCCGGCCAGGGTCAAACCGCTTTCCTGGACCCTGCGGACGACCGCTTCCCCCAGGGGGTGCTCTGAGTTCTTTTCTACGGAGGCGGTCAGAGTCAGCAGGTCTTTTTCTTCCATTCCCTGGGCCGCGATGATATCGGTGACGGCCAATTCTCCTTTGGTTAAAGTCCCGGTTTTGTCAAAAACAATGGTAGTCAGTTTATGAATGGACTCCAGAGTTTCCCCGCCTTTGATCAGGATTCCGTGTTCGGCCCCTTTACCGGTTCCGACCATGATGGCCGTGGGGGTGGCCAGGCCGAGGGCGCAGGGACAGGCAATGATCAGTACGGCGACGAAGTTGAGCAAAGCGAAGGTCAAAACCGGCGGGGGACCCCAAAAATACCAAATGAGGAAGGTCAAAAGGGCAATCCCCATGACGATGGGTACAAAAATACCGGCCACCTGGTCAGCCAGACGCTGGATGGGGGCCTTACTCCCCTGAGCCTGTTCCACCAATAAAATGATTTGGGCCAAAGCGGTTTCTTCTCCGATGCGGGTGGCCTCAAAGACAAAACTGCCGCTTTTATTCAGAGTGGCGCCGATGACTTCATCGCCGGGTTTTTTATCCACGGGCAGGCTTTCCCCGGTCAGCATCGACTCATCCACTGCCGAACGGCCTTCTTTGATCCGTCCGTCTACCGGGATTTTCTCCCCCGGTCGAACGACAATGAGATCTCCTTTCTGCACTTCTTCTACCGGGATATCTTTTTCCTGGTTATCGCGGACAACCCTGGCCGTTTTGGGTGCCAGTCCTATTAATTTGCGGATGGCCTCTGAGGTCTGCCCTTTGGCCCTGGCTTCCAGCAGCCGGCCCAGAAGGATCAGGGCGATGATCATGGCCGCACTGTCAAAGTAGATGTCGGCCTTGACCCCGCTGTGATGAAACAGGAAAGGGAAAAAGGTAACGATGGAAGAATAGAGGTAGGCGGACAAGGTCCCTACGGCGATGAGGGTATTCATGTCCGCGCCCCCATGGCGGGCTGCATTCCAGGCCCCGACCAGAAACTGCCGGCCGGCCCAGAACTGAACCGGTGTAGTCAGAACAAAAAGGATATAGAAAAGGATTTGATGGGGGACCTCCTTGAGATAGGGGATGAAGTGAGGCATGGATAGGATCATGATCAAAGCGCCCAAGACCACGCTGAAGATGAACTTTTTCTTGAGCAGAGCCAGTGCTTTTTCCCGTTCCTCCCGTTCCCGGTCCCGTAACTCCGCCCGGGCCAGTCCCCGGAACTGATAGCCGGCCCCCTCAATAGCCTGCCTGAATTTTTCCAGATCGACTTTTTGGGGATCAAAGGTCACCCGGGCCTTTTCCGTGGCAAAATTGACCGCCGCCTCTTCCACCCCCTCCAAATCTTTCAGGGCGTTTTCCACCCGCACTACGCAGGCGGCGCAGCTCATGCCGCCTACGGAAAGGGAGGTTTGCTCTAAATTCTCTTTTTTTTCTTCTTTTTCCATTGGTTAGCCCTCTTTGGCTTTGGATCGGTTAAAACCGCGCTTCAATGGTTTTCATACAACATATTCTTTCCGAGAGGAACAAGTTAAATGATAACCCCGAATCGGACAATGTCAACCTGTTCCGGACGGCAAAAAGGAAAAAAGAGATTGTCAGATTAATAATAACAGTATATCCAATATAGAAAAAACTCAAGAGAGGAGCAACCATGGGTATTCGCTTTCGTTGGCTCGGTTATGTCTGCTTCGAGATTATTTTGCCTTCGGGCAAGGTGCTGGTGGTCGATCCTTATATCGACTACTCGCCCACGGCCCCGATTAAGAGCAGTGAGGTGACCGGGGCCGATTATATAGCCCTGACGCATGGTCATTACGACCATATAACCGATGTGGGGCTTTTAATGGAAAAATTTAACTCAAAGATCATCTGCAGTCGTGAAATCGCTGAGCCGTTATCCAAGGTCTTCCATATCGACCTGGGCGATTGTCTCCGGGTCAGCGCCGGCGACCGGATCGATTTCAGTGATTTGCATATTGAGGTCAAACGCGGCCAGCATATCAACCTCCTGCCTCCCATGCGCCAGGCCTACTCCCGCCTGATAGGAAAGGAGCCCGATAGTAACCGGACCTTTAAAGAGATCCAGAAAGAAATTGAAACCTTCCTCAAGATCCGTCCAGACCGGGAAACCGCAGCCATGCTGGAAAAACTGGAACAGGCCGGGGTGAGCGGGGGCGAGCAGTTGAATTTTCTTTTTCAGACCGAGGGAAATATAAGGCTTTTCTTTTTCAGTTCCGGGCCGGAGGATCATCTGCGGCCGGTCCTAAGGGAGGCCTGTCCCCAGGTCCTGTTCATTCAATTGGGAGGGAGCGATCTTGAAAAAATGGCCGAAATGGCCGCTATCTCCGGGGCAGGTCTAATCATCCCCACCCATCATGACAACGGCGGAGCGGAAAACGCCCATCGTCAGGCTCAGAAATTCGCCGCCCTGCTGGCTGATCGATCCAAGGCCCGGATGATGGATATCGAACACGGATGCTGGTATGAAATCGACACGGCTTGCCGTATGGTTTAAAGGCCCGGGGTTCTTATTTTTTTCTTGACTTTTAATATAAAAAAGATACTATCTAAAATATATTAAATTTTGTAAGGGTATTTTTTATGGCCCAAACCTATGGGCATTTTTGTCCCGTAGCCCGCACCCTGGAGAAAATCGGGGATAAATGGTCGATGCTCATCATCCGCGATCTCTTGGCCGGGCCGCAACGGTTTACCGACCTGATCGGCTATTTAAACCCCATTACCCCCAAATGGCTCACTCAGCGTCTGCGGGAACTGGAGTCCTCAGGAATCGTCGAACGGGATAAAAAGCCCGGACGCCGCCAGGTCTGGTACAGACTGACCGAGTCCGGTAAGGATCTGGCTCCCATCGTGGAAGCTCTGTCCGACTGGGGATTTCGTTACGCCATGCGGCCCCCGCTGCCGGGGGAGGTCATTAATCCGGATCTGTTGATGAGGTCACTGACCTCTTCTCTTAACAAAAAGGGCAAACGGTTGCCGCGTCCGGCCAAGTGGCTGATGCGGTTCCCTCAAACCCAATATTCCCTGTCTTTTGATGACGGAAAGTGGTCGAACTGCCGTGAAGAAGATCGCTATTCCGACCTTAAAATAACCACCACCCCTGAAACCTGGGCCAAAGTTTTTACTGCGCCGAGGGTCGAAAGGAGTCACTTGGCTCAGGCCATTCAGGTTGAGGGAGCCTCGGATCGGGTTGAAGAATTTTTTCAGACATTCGGAATTCAAAACCAAGAAGGCAAACCAGTTCGTGATTCTGTCTTTACAGTTAAAAAACGGAAAAAGTCTACCCCTACTAAAGAAGGGAAAAAACATGAAGGCATCAAACAACGATAGACCGGGTAAACTCTATTCCTCTGAGGAAGTCAAAGAAATCTGCCTCAAGGCCGGGGCCGACGACGCGGGCTTGGTAAATTTGGACCGGGAATCTCTGGAAAAGGACCGGGAAGGGGCTCTGTATGTATATCCTCTGGCCCGATGTGTTATTTCCATTATTGTGACCAATAACCGGGAAAACCTGCAAAGTCCAGCCAGATATGTGGCAAATGAAGAATACCATCATACCGGGGATAAGATTTCTGAACTTTCCAGAGAGATTCTACGCCGCCTGAACCGCATCGGCCTACGCGGAGTCGTTGTCAACAAGGGGTGGCCTATGGATCTGGACCGCTTTCCGGGAAAGATCTGGGATGTGAGCCACAAAATTATGGCTGTGGAAGCCGGTCTCGGACACATGGGATTAAACCGGCTGGTCCTGCATCCGAAATTTGGCAGCGCCATCCAATTGGACAGCATCCTGATCAATGGGGAGATGGATCAATACGGCC
>JBFMBU010000108.1:0-3860 GCA_040755035.1 Thermodesulfobacteriota bacterium | reverse complement strand
TTGCCTCTTTCCGGTGGAACCGAATGTAAGCGTAAGGACCCGTTCGGAAAAGGTGGACCGCATCCGAAAAGTGATCCTGGAGCTGCTCCTGGCCCACGCCCCGGATTCGGGGGATTTGCAGGATTTGGCTAAAGTATACGGGGCGGATCGTGACCGTTTTGAAAAAGAGGCCTCCTTTTGCATCCATTGCGGGCTATGTGTCCGATACTGCGCCGAAGTGATCAAGAAAAACGCCGTGGGGTTTATTGACCGGGGTACGCGGCGGGAGATTTGTTTTATCCCGGAGATCGCCGCCAAAGAGTGCTGGAAATGCAAGGCCTGTTTCCCCTTGTGCCCGACCTCGGCCCTCCAGGCCGCTTATGTTTTAACTGAGGCTTTTTTCCCCTTGCCTGCTGGAACGTCATAGATTTTGATAATTTTATAAATGAGTTTCCGCTACCCCTTTCCCGGCGATTTGTCTGTTTCGTAGGAATTAGTAAAAACTTTAAGTCCCCGAACTTGTCATTTCGACCGCAGGGAGAAATCTTTTTTGGTATTCTGTGAATAATTATTATAAAGGCCGACCGGTCAGATTTCCGCCCCTAACTAAGTCAGCAACTTCTTAAGCAAGGTCGTCAATTGAAACAGTAGAAGAATTTCCTCCCCCTCCGCCATCTTTAAGGCCGATATTTGATCCGGCTTTATTTCGGTTGTGATTTTCTTGCACATATAGTTGATACAGAGCACCTCCCGGGCTAAAAGGCGGCACCCTTTCCCGGACAGGAAATAACAACCGGCCGGAGTTTCCCTGCTCCGGGGGAGGGTTTGGCCAAGTAAGAGATTGATTAGCAGAATACGACCGCTGTAGTGCCTTTCCAATCCGGCGCCGCAGCAGGAACCCCCTTCTTTTTCGTCACATTCCCGGCAGCAATCGACCATTCCTGATTCTATCATTTGTTGGCGGGAATTATGTATGGCTGCTTTCAAGGCCTCAATGAGATCGACCAGTGGATGATCCTTGAGGAGCCTTTTCCCCTCCCGCTTAAAAAAAGTATTGGCCCAGGCAATTTTGGTTTGAATGGGGCTGTGCAGGAACGGTTCAGTAATATCAGCCACGAATACGAACTTCCTTTAGTTATTTCTTGTCCTTGGACTTCACGGAGCTCATCTTATGATCAGAGGTTTGTCAAGGCAAGGAAAAAGTTTAAAAATCCTTTTTTCTTCTTGACCCCGGGGCCGCCTTACAGCATATTTCTCATAAAAACTACCTAAACCTATTTCAAATGGTGGGTGGCGAATGCAAGGGAAAAATCCTAAGACTTTTCGAGTAAGACTCTATTCGACTGGAGGGTGAAGGTGATTGCAGCAGGTGTGGATGTGGGGGCCAGGACCATCAAGATCATTACCCTGAAGGACGGAGTACCCGTGGGAAAAGCTTTGGTGACGGCCGGTTTTGATATCCAGGAATCCTTGAAAAAGGCCTGGGAACTGGTCCTTTCGAAAACCGGGACGGACCTGAACCGGATAGAGCGGGTTGCCGCCACCGGCGTCGGCCAAAGGGAGGTAGGTTCAGCCCAGGAACGGGTCAGCGAGGCTTCGGCCGCCGCCAGGGGTGCTTTTCATCTCAACGACCGGATCAGGACGGTGATCGATGTCGGCGCCGAAGAGAGCAGGGTTGTTAAAATTAATGGCTCCGGCAGGGTGATGGATTTTGCAGTCAACGAACGCTGCGCGGCCGGTACCGGGGCCTTTACCGAGGCTGTGGCCCGGGCTTTGGAGATCTCTCTGGAGGAACTGGGCCCCCTATCGTTACAATCCACCAAGTCCGTGGCTATAAACGCTCAATGTGTGGTTTTTGCCGAGTCGGAACTGGTTTCTCTGATTCATGCCAATACCCCCAAGGCCGATATTGTCCGGGCTGTCCATGATGCTGTGGCTGAGCGGACGGTTTCTATGGCCAGGCGGGTGGGATTGGAAAAAGAAGTGATGCTGATCGGCGGTGTGGCCAGGAATATCGGTTTTTCCGACTCTCTGGCCAGGGAATCGGGGATGAAAGTGATGGTTCCGGAATTTCCGGAATATGTCAGCGCCTTGGGAGCGGCCTTGATGGCCAAGGAAAAGTAGTTTCAAGTTCAGAGTTCGGAGAAAAACCTGAATAGGGGAGGATAGGGGAAAATATTTTCAGAACTCCAAATTTTAAACGGAAAGCTGAATCCTAAGAAGCAATTAATAAAAAATAAGAGGAAAAAGGATGTCAAACGAATATTGGCGCTGGACCGAATCCTGCTGGACCGCTCCCGGTAAAGACTGGAAGTCGGCCCGGACCATCACCGCCGGGGTGGATGTCGGTTCGGTAAGTTCCCAGGCCGTCCTCATGATCGACGGGGCATTATATGCCTACAGCAATATACGGACCGGATCAAACAGCCCCGAAAGTGCTGTCCGGGCCATGGACCGGGCCCTGGAGGGGATAGGATTGGGCCTGGAAAAGATTCATTACATTGTAGGTACCGGGTATGGAAGGGTAAATGTCCCCTTCGCCCGAAAGACCGTCACTGAAATAGCCTGTCATGGCCGGGGGGCTAATTTTATGTACGGTCCGACGGTGCGGACGGTACTGGACATGGGCGGGCAGGATTGCAAGGCTATTCATATCGATGAAAAAGGCAAGGTAACCGATTTCTTGATGAACGACAAGTGCGCTGCCGGGACCGGCCGGGGCATGGAGGTTTTCGCCGATCTGATGGGGGTTTCGATCAATGAGATCGGAAAGCTTTCCCTGGAGGTGGATGAGGAACCGCCACCGGTGAGCAGCACCTGTGTGGTCTTCGCCAAGTCCGAGGCCACCGGCTTACTGCGTCAGGGCTGGCCCAGGGAAAAAGTCATCGCCGCTTACAGCTCGGCCATGGCCCATCGGGTGTTTACCTTATTGAAGCGAATCGGTGTGGAAGCGGACTTCGCCATTACCGGAGGAATCGCCAAGAATATCGGTGTGGTCTCCCGCCTGGAGAAGGAACTGAAGATCAAGGCCCTGCCTCCCCGATACGACACCCAGATCGCCGGGGCCCTGGGAGCGGCCTTGTTGGCCAGGGAGTTGTTGGAAAAAGGAAAATAAAAAATTAAAACATTTCGTTACTTGTTACTGGTTCCTCGCGGCTCGTTAAAGGGGGAAGGAACAAGATTGCCAACCGGTGATGCTGGTTATGAGCGAGTAACCAGTAACGAGCATCGAGCAACGAGGTTTTGTCTATGCTCGCTCATTACGGCTATACGGACGGCTCCGGTGACTTTTATATCACCATCGACACCGACAAGTGCAACGGCTGCGGGGATTGCGTCCGGGTCTGCCCAGGCCGGGTGCTGGAGATACTGGACCAGGACCCCAATGATCCCCTGCGTGAAATCCCGGTGGTTGCGGTAAGGGACAGCCTGCGCAATAAAATCAAACATACCTGCTCCCTGTGCAAACCGGAATCGGAGCATTCGCCTTTGCCCTGTTTGGAGGCCTGTAAAACCAAAGCTGTCGCCCATTCCTGGTAGCCGGGTTTCTTTTCTGGAAATTTTGTAAAGGGAAGGAATTTTATGGTCCGGTGTTGGTAACTGAAAAATACAATTGAAGAACTTACTTTTGGGTGGTTGGATTATAAAACAGGAAAAGAGCCCAATCAATGAGAAAAATAGGCCGGAAGACAAATGCCAGAAGGGGTAACAGTTTAGCCCATATTTTATCCGATGGCTTTAGAGGGGTCAGCTTGAATTGCAGTACAGGGCAGCCTGAGCGGTAGCGGTGCCGGCGGTGAAGAGGGTTTGCAGGAAGGCCAGGGGAAGGAGGCCCTGCCTTCTGGCGGTTTGGAGCAAACTGGGGAGGATGCTGTGGGTTT
>JBFMBU010000107.1:404-27069 GCA_040755035.1 Thermodesulfobacteriota bacterium | reverse complement strand
ATGTTTTGGAGACCGCCAGGGGGTTAAATGCCGAAAAGAGCATCCTGGTGGTCGGGCATCAGGCTGAGCGGGTCAAAGAGGCTTTTCCCAACTGGACGGGGACCTTTATCAACCAGACTCCCCAGTTAGGCACCGGACATGCCTTACAGACCGCGGAAAAGGAATTAAAGATGTTTCAGGGCACGGTCCTGGTTCTCTCCGGGGACGTTCCCCTGATCGAGAAAGGTACCCTCAGGAAAATGCTTCAGCTCCACCGGCAGTCCAGGGCGGCCGTGACCTTGATCAGCACGGAAATTAAGGACCCTCATGGCTATGGGCGAATCGTTCGCGATCCTCAGGGGGTTTTACTCAAAATAGTGGAAGAAAAAGACGCCACCCTTCAGGAAAGGTTGATCCAGGAAATCAATAGCGGCTTCTATTGTTTTGATTCGGAATTTCTTTTTTCTTCTCTTTTCGGGTTGACCAAAAAAAACCGACAGATGGAATATTATTTGACCGACCTGGTCCGGGTAGCCCGAGGAAAAGGCCTGACCGTGTCCACCTATTTACATACCCCCGCCCAGGAAGTACTGGGAATCAATGACCGCACGGAATTGGCCCGTTCAGCCAAGATACTTCGGAGAAAAATCCTAAAAGAGCTGATGCGTCAGGGGGTGTCCATCATCGATCCCTCGAGCACCTATATTGAAAGCTCGGTCCGTATCGGTCAGGACACGGTCGTCTACCCCTTTACCGTCATCCTGGGGAAAACCCGTATAGGCGCCTGGTGCCGGATTTCATCCCATGTGGTGATTGATACCGCAACCATCCGGGATGGTGCGGTCATTCCCCCTTTTTCCTGGATCAAGCAACAGGATTGAAAAGGAGCTGTCTATGTGCGGAATTATCGGATATCTCGGTTCACAAAACCCGGTGGAAATCATTTTCGAAGGTTTGAAGAAATTGGAATATCGGGGATATGATTCGGCCGGCATCGCCGTGGTCGCCGACAATCGCTTTGAGGTACGCCGCAGCCAGGGCAAACTGGCCGAATTGGGCCGGTTGCTGACGCAGAATCCCCTTTCCGGACCGATCGGAATCGGCCATACCCGCTGGGCCACCCACGGACGGCCTTCGGAAACCAATGCCCACCCCCACGTGGCCGGCCGGATTGCCCTGGTCCATAACGGCATCATTGAAAATTATATGGAGCTGAAAAAACAGTTGGCGGCCGAAGGATGCCAGTTTTCCTCGGAAACCGATTCGGAGATTGTCGCCCACTTGATCGACAAATACACCAAGGGCCGGGATCTGGTCAAAGCCGTACAAATGGCCCTGGAAAAAATCCGCGGATCCTATGCCCTGGTCATATTGGACAGTCAGGACCCCCAGCGTATTGTAGCTGTGCGCAAGGAATGCCCCCTGATCCTGGGCATCGGCGAGGGGGAGTTTTTTATCGCTTCCGACGTTCTGGCTTTCCTCCATCATACCGACCGGGTCATTTACCTGGAAGACGGCGAACTGGCAGTCATCGAACATCCCTCCCCCAGGGTTCTCTCTCTAAAGAAAGGGAAAATCAAAAAAGATATCCAAAAAATCACCTGGTCTCCGGTTATGGCCGAAAAGGCGGGTTATAAGCATTTCATGCAAAAAGAGATTTTTGAACAGCCTCAGGCGGTCATCGACACCTTTCGCGGGAGGATTTCACCGGAAAAAGGAGAAGTCCTCCTGCCGGAAATCAAACTCACGACCGATGAACTGAAATCCGTCGACCAAATCCATATCATTGCCTGCGGAACCTCCTGGCATGCGGCCCTGGTCGGGAAATTTCTCCTGGAAGCGTACTGCCGCATCCCCACTTCCGTCGATTACGCCTCGGAATACCGCTACCGGGACCCCATTATCAGTCCCCGCACCCTGTTGATCCTTATTTCCCAATCGGGGGAGACGGCAGACACCCTGGCTGCCCTGCGCGAGGGCCGAAAGAAAAAGGCCAAGATCCTGGCTGTCTGTAATGTCGTAGGCAGCAGCATCGCCCGTGAAGCTGATGGAGTGATCTATACCCATGCCGGACCGGAGATCGGTGTGGCTTCCACCAAGGCCTTCACCACCCAATTGGTGGCCCTGTACCTGGTGACCCTTTACCTCGGCCAGACCTTGAAAAAAATTACCCGAGCGAATCGGCTGGTTATGATCAAGGAACTCCTGCGCATCCCCCACGGCATGGAAAAGGTGCTGGAGACCGAAGATCAGATCAAGGCCATGGCCCAGAAACATTTCCAGGCCCAGGACTTTCTTTTCCTGGCCAGAGGGATCCACTATCCCATCGCCCTGGAAGGGGCTTTAAAATTAAAGGAGATTTCCTACATCCATGCCGAAGGGTATCCGGCCGGGGAAATGAAACACGGCCCCATTGCCCTGATCGACGAAAAGATGCCTACCGTTTTTTTAGTGCCGAAGAATGAGGTCCAGGAAAAGGTCTTCAGCAATATGGAAGAGGTCCGGGCCCGGGGCGGTATCATCCTGGCCTTCACCGATGAAAAACGGACGACCCATCTTGACCAGAAAGCCCAGGAGGTGATCAGGCTGCCCAAGACCGACTGGGGTCTTTCCCCCATTCTTTTTTCCATTCCCATGCAGCTCCTGGCCTATCACATTGCCGTACTGCGGGGGACGGATGCCGATCAGCCCCGCAACCTGGCCAAGAGCGTAACGGTGGAATAACATTAGTAACGTACAAATATAATTCTACGCCAGTTGGATAGGATGTTTTCTAAAACGGGAATTTCCCCGGACCATTGAAGTTTTTTCGGAATTCCGTTTTGATTCAGGCTGGTCCGGGCGAGTTTAAGGTGCCGGGTGCAAGGAAAAAGGAAAAGGGCAGGAGATAAAGCGGCCAAGAAATTTGCCCCTTCAACCAACCGCTTGTCCCTTCCCGACCTTAAAACCTGCACCGTACACCCTGCTGCCGGTGTTTTGAAAAAACACCGTTGTCCCGATTGTTTTTTTTGCCAGGGTTGTTCTCAAGACCGTTGCCGCTTGTGCCGGACCCAAAAAAAACCGGTGGCTCGCAAGCTCTCCATGGCCGAACAAATCGCTCTTTATGAGAGGATCAACAGAAAAAAAACCAAAAAGGTATCATAGCTTCATGAAACCAACCACGTATCCGGATATTTTAAAGCTCATCGGCAACACCCCCTTGGTTCGTTTGAACCGTTTGAATTCCAATAAAAGAGTACCCCTGTGGGCAAAAATCGAATCCTTTAATCCAGGAGGGTCGGTCAAAGACCGTATCGCCTTGTCCATGATCGAGGGGGCCGAGGCCAGCGGGGCCTTGACCAAGGGAAAAACGATCATCGAGGCCACCTCCGGCAATACCGGTATCGGACTGGCTATGGTGGCCGCGGTCAAAGGGTATACCTTGCTTTTGGCCATGCCGGAATCAGCCAGTGTGGAGCGGCAAAAAATCCTTAAGGCCTATGGGGCCAAACTCCTTTTGACCCCGGCCCATCAAGGAACGGACGGGGCCATCGAAACCGTTTATCAAATGGCCCGGGAACATCCGGACAAGTATTGCCTATTGGATCAATTCAACAATCCCGATAATATCGATGCCCATTACCGGGGTACCGGGCTGGAGATATGGGAGCAGACCAAAGGTAAGGTGACCATGGTCGTTGCCACCATGGGTACCACCGGGACCCTGATGGGAATGACCAAACGCCTGAAGGGGTTCAATCCTGAAATTAAAATCATCGGCGTTGAACCCTATCTGGGGCATAAAATCCAGGGGCTGAAGAACATGAAAGAGTCTTATAAGCCGGGCATCTATGATAAAAGCCTACTGGATGAAGTGGTCCATGTCGAAGATGAAGAGGCCTTTGAAACGGCCCGCAAGATGGCCCATGAAGAAGGGCTCCTGCTGGGCATGAGTTCAGGGGCGGCCGTGGCCGTGGCCCTCAAAAAAATTCAGGCTTTGAAAAAAGGGGTGGTGGTGGTCATCTGCCCCGACGGCGGTGAGCGCTATTTGAGCACCTCCCTCTTTGCCGAGAAGGAGAAGTCCGGTCTGGTTTTTTTCAATACCCTGACCCGGGCCAAGGAGCCCTTTGTGCCTATCCAAGAGGGTAAGGTTTCCATGTATTCCTGCGGTCCCACGGCCAATGATCTGGTTCACCTGGGCATGTGCCGGCGCTTCATCATGGCCGATCTGCTCCGCCGTTACCTGGAATTCAAAGGTCTGGAAGTAACCCATATCATGAACATCACCGACCTCCACGACCGGACCATTCAGGGAGCCGAGACAGCCGGACGTCCCCTTAAAGAATTCACCGACTATTATGCGGAAGAATTTTTAAAAGACATCGATACCCTTCGTATCAAAAGAGCCGCCCATTATCCCAAGGCCAGCGACCATGTGGAAGACATGATCCTCCTGACCCGCACCTTGCTGCAAAAAGGTTTTGCCTATGAAAAACTGCGTTCCCTTTATTTCGACATCTCCCGCTTTAAGGATTACGGACGTCTTTCCAAGGTCGATCTAAGACAGATCCAGGTGGGAAAAACCGTAGACCTGGACGAATATGAAAAAGACAATCCCCGGGACTTCACCCTGCTTAAGCGTTCCAATCTGGCCGAATTGAAAAAGGGGATCTTCACCCCCACCGAATGGGGTAACGTGCGGCCGGGATGGCACATCGAGTGTTCGGCCATGTCCCGAAAATACCTGGGTGAGACCTTTGACATACACACCAGCGGGGTGGACCTGATTTTCCCCCATCATGAAAATGAAATCGCCATCAGCGAGGCGGCCAGCGGGAAGAAGTTCGTTAATTACTGGCTGCACAGCGAACTGGTCATGGTGGAAGGGAAAAAGATGTCCCAGGCCGCGGAGAATGTAGTCACCCTGCGTGACCTCTTGGGGCGGGGTTTCAGCGGACGGGAAGTCCGTTACTGGCTCATGTCCACCCATTACCGAAAACCCCTGTCCTTCAACCTTAAGGCCCTGGAAGCGGCACGAAAGACCCTTCAGCGGCTCGATGAATTCATTCAGAAACTCTACACCGTACAGCCCGGTCCGGTGGAAATTCCCGAGATAAGGGAAACCCTTTTCCTTTTGAAGAACCGGTTCAGGGAAGCCATGGATGACGATCTGAATATCGCCCAGGCCCTCTCGGCCTTGTTCTCCATGATCAGAACCATCAACCCCATCCTGGTGGAAAAAAGAATTTCAGCCGTCGAATTTGATGAAATCGATCAAATCCTGCGCCAGGTCGATTCGGTCCTGCGCATCTTTGACTTTCCCGACCGGGACCTTCCGGCCGAGGTGGAAAATCTGATTCAGCGGCGGGATGCGGCCAGAAAACAGAAAGCCTTTTATGAGGCCGATCAACTCCGGGAGCAGATCTGCGCCCGCGGCTATCGATTAATCGACCTCAAGGACAAGACCCTTTGTACTCATTGCAGCCAAAAGGATCCTCGATGCCCCGCATAGACGATTACAAAAACGCCCTGGAGATCGCCAGAAGGGAATTTAAAGAGAAAAACCCCCAAAGGATAGCGGAAAACAGCGGGGCCGAGTTCGAAACCGGTAAGGGTGGAGCTTTTTTCCATTTACCCTTTCTCAACCGGAAACTGCGGATCACCTGGCCTGAAGGTGAGGTGATCGTCCCCGAAGGAACCAAGGAGCTTTCCCTGCAAGAGCAGGGTCTGGTGATGCATTATCTGATTCAGGCCAGCGGGTCCCCTCTGACCCGGACCTGGATCACCTTTCGGGAAATTCCCTCCGGTGAATTTTATTTTTCTGCCTTTGTCAAAAGGGCCAAGGACCCCTTGGTGCAAACCTTCGGTCCAGACCCCCAGCGATTGATCAAGATAGGAAAAACATTGGGAGGAACAGAAGGGACGGAAGGGGACGCCTCCCTGTATTTTCAGGTTTTCCCCCGCATCCCCATCGGTCTGATCCTCTGGGCCGGTGATGAGGAATTCCCACCCGACGGCAATCTGCTCTTTGATGCCGGCATTGCCCGCTACCTTTCGGCCGAGGATGTGGCCGTCCTTTCCGGGATGGTGGTTTACCCCCTCATCGGTCTGGCCCAGAAAAAAGGGATCAATAACCAAGAGTAAAGGATTGGAAATATTTTTTACTCCAAAGCCTTGAAAATCTCCTCCAGATCGGGTAATTGGGCGATGGGATATATTTTGACGAAAAGGACCCGCTGCTTTTCATCAAGGAGGATATTGGCCCGTTCCGAGAACCCATCGGCCTGACGGAAGATCCCAAACGCTTTGGCCACCCGGCCGTGGGGCCAAAAGTCACAAAGCAACGGGGTCTTTTCAATTCCCAGGCTCTTAGCCCAGGCGTTTTTGGAAGGTACGCTGTCCACACTCAACCCCAAGGCCAAGATATTTAATCCTTCAAACCGCTTCTGAAAGGCTTCCAAACTTTTCATCTGTTGGGCACACACCCCGGTCCAAGCCAGGGGGTGAAAAGACAAGAGGACCTTATTACCCTTATAATCCGCCAATCGGATCTGTCGGTCCCGGTTGTCCTTTAAGACAAAAGGTTTTGCCTTTTCCCCGGGCTCGATTGGTTTCATTCCCCCCCCTTTCCGGCAGCAGCTTTTTCTATGTAAACCTTCATCAGGATTTTGCCCCAACCGCCCTTATCCAGACCGACATCGGTACACTGAACGATATTGAAGGCGGCACAGTCCGGGTCGGATTTGGCCAACAACCGTTCCGAGATTGCCGGGAGCAGATTGGACAGAGGTCCCAGGGCGGACAGACACATCCGCCGGGGACAGGCTTCGGTGATGATCTGGCCGCCGGCGGTCATGACAAAGCGATCGCCCACCTTATGTTGGGCATGACAGCCATGGGACTCAATCACTTCGGCGATCACCCGGGCTTTGGCGAACTCCGGGGTTTCGGTGACCATCTTCACCTTCTTGGGATCGGAACGAAAGATTTTCATTTCTTCATCCGTATATCCCATATATTTTTGAAAACGACTCCAGATTTCCTCGGCTTGCATAACGATCCTCCCTTGTTTTAGTTTTTTCTGGTCCCACCAACCCAGACCAGCCGGGACCAAAAAGGAATTCCTTTAACACATCATTCGGTCCGGGTACATTCCGTTTTTTAGAATATATTCGTTCCAATTTGCCTATCATTCTATTCGTAGGTCACCAGGAAATATAACATAAAAAGTATGTTAAAGGGCAGATAATCGAGGGAGCTCCCACCCCCCCCGGAAAGTCTCAACCAAGGATTGTAGCGCCATTTTTTCGTTGTTGACAATTCCAAAAAATTTAAATATACTGTTTTTTTATCCTTAAAAAGGGGTGGGCCCATAGCTCAGTTGGAAGAGCCACCGGCTCATAACCGGAAGGTCCCTGGTTCGAGGCCAGGTGGGCCCACCAGATTATTCCCAATCTTACTTTGTTATGTCTTTCTTAATGGAACTCAGAAAGAACAAAACACTTATACTTCTCTGGAACGGAGAGAAAAAAGGGTGCACCCAAGGGGTCAGCACCCTTTTTTTATGAAGTATGGCGGTCAAAATCAGCCGAATACAGGAATGGATGGAGTCCCGCTTCCCTGCAAGCTGGGCCGAAGAATGGGACCATGTCGGTCTGCAATTAGGCGATCCGGATCAGGAGGTTGAACGACTGGGCGTTTCCCTGGAAGCCGTACCTCGTTCGGTTTCCTGGGCGATTCAGAACCGGTTGCAACTAATGGTCTGCCATCATCCCCTTTTTTTCCAGCCCTTCCATTCCCTGGGCAATCATCAAGAGCCCGGTCGAAGCGCCCTGCCCTTAATCAAAGAAAATATCGCCCTTATCGCCGCCCACACTAATTTAGACGCCGCTCCGGACGGGGTCAGCACCGCCCTGGCCGGAAGATTGGGATTGAAGGGTCTTTCCCCCTTGTCCAAACGGTATAAAGATCAGGTTAAGGTGGTTGTTTTTATTCCCATCGGCTATGAAGAACAAATCACCAAGGCCCTGGATGATGGGCGCTCAGGACGGATAGGGGCCTATCGCTTGTGCACCTTTAAAAGCCGGGGAGAAGGCACCTTCAAGGCCGATCCCGGAAGCCGTCCTTTTATTGGTGAAGTCGGGAGGTTGGAACGGGCCTCGGAATGGCGTCTGGAAATCATCAGTCCCAGGAATGAGGTTTTCAGGTTGATAACTATCATAAGAGCGGCCCATCCCTATGAAGAAATGGCCTATGATGTCTATCCCCTGGAAAATCCTTCTCTGGAAACGGGCCTGGGCCGGGTAGGGGTTTTCGATCCGCCTGTATCCCGGGAAGATCTTATCCGCCTTCTTAAAGAAAAGGTGGAAGCTCCGCAAATAAGGATAGCCGGTGATCTGCCCGACCGTATTGAAAAAGCGGCCGTTTGCGGCGGTTCGGGAGGGACGATGATTCCCCGGGCTATTTCAGCCGGAGTCCAAGTTTTGATTTGCGGAGAGATCGGATATCATCCCCTGGTTTCCAATCAGGGGCAGTCTTTGACCTTGATTGAAATCGGACATTATCCTTCCGAAAAATGGATCATTCCTGTCCTAGCCCAGGCCTTGAGGTCTGCCGGACGGGAACATCGATGGGGGATCGAAGTTAAGGAGGATCTTCCTTCCGGGGATCCTCACATGAGGTATTTTTAAAGGAGGCGGGTAAGTTCAGGAAGATTATTGAAGCTTTTTCCCTGGACCAGCGACTTGGCTTCCTTATTTCTCAACCGTTGATTTTTTACTTATCGGAGAACCTATGCAAGAGCAATTAAACCATCTGATCCGGATGCAGCAAGTGGACAAAACCATCCAGCAACTTCTATTTACCACCGAACAAAATCCGGTTAAAATCAAAGAGGTCGATTTGGAAATTCAGGAAGCCGAGGAAACCTTTCGAAACTTCACCCATGACCTGGAAGATATGAAAAAACAGCGGAAAAGCCTGGAACGGGATATTGAAGAATTCGATCAAAAAATTAAAAAGAGCCAGGTAAAACTGATGGAGGTCAAAACCAACAAGGAATACAAGGCCATGTTGACCGAAGCCGATGAATTGAAAAAGGCCAAGACCGGGAAAGAAGATCTACTCCTGGAATTCATTGAAAAACTGGAGGAAGGGGTTCGAAAGGAAAAAATCCTGAAAAACGAGTTGGAAATAAAAGTTAACGAAGGCCGGCAAAAGAAAAAAAAGCTGGAAGAAGAAGGACAGGAAATTGGGCAAGAACTTCAAGCCCTAAAAGAAAAACGGCAAGAAATCTGTTCCAGAGTAGAAGGATCCCTTTTGCAACAATATGAATTTTTAAGAGAGCGATTAAAGGGGACGGCCGTGGCCGAAGTCAAAAACGGTACCTGCCTCGGTTGCCATATGCATATCCCTCCGCAGCTTTTCAATGAACTGCATCGTCAGGACCGGATCATCCCCTGCCCCAGTTGCCTGAGAATCCTCTACCTCGTCGGATCGGGTATAAACAAGGAACCATGATCTTGCCGGGAGAAAAAAAAACAGGGATCTGGAAGCTGTATACCGACGGCGCCTCTAAGGGAAATCCCGGGTCGGCCGGGGCCGGATGGGTTCTAACCGACGAAACAAACTCGGAAACGTATAAGGATGGCCGTTTCTTAGGCCAAACCACCAATAATGAGGCAGAGTATCAAGCCCTGCTCCTGGGTCTTCAACAAGCCTTGTCTCGCGGCATAGTCGAAATCCGCGTCTATATGGATTCCGAACTTCTGGTCAGACAGTTGAATGGGATCTATAAAGTCAAAAATCCCCGGCTGTTGGTTTTTTTTCGGCAAGTTCAGGATCTTTTGAAGAAATTTTCAAATTATGTTATAATCCATATACCGCGTGAGAAGAACCGGGAAGCCGACCATATGGCCAATGAGGCGATCAAAAAAAAGTGGCGGGGAACGGTTTTTTAATTCAGGGTATCGAGTTCGGAGAAGGTTGAACCCCGGGCTTCGTTAAAGTCTGCGTTAAAGGGTAATGAAGTTAGTATCCATCCGGGAAAAGCTTTTCCGGATGGATACTACTAAAAATTCGTGTAGTGGATTCACTCCGAACTCACTACCGCGAACTCCGAACTGATTTATATAGGCGTGGAAGTGGACCAAATGATCGCTCGCCCTCCTCCGGGAGGACGGGAGGAAAGTCCGAGCTCCATAGGGCAGGATGCTGGGTAACGCCCAGTCCCGGTAACGGGAAGGAAAGTGCCACAGAAAAGATACCGCCTTTTTCAGGGTTCGGGTGATGGATAACGAAAGACGAGTACAACCTGCAAGGGTTTTATTCCGAAATCGGAAATCCGAAATCCGAATTTGAAAGGGTAAGGGTGAAATGGCGGGGTAAGGGCCCACCGGTATCCCGGGTGACCGGGATAGCCAGGCAAACCCCATCCGGAGCAAGACCAAATAGGAGGGTGATAAGGGTGGCCCGCCCAGGACCCTCGGGTTGGTCGCTTGAGATCGGGAGCAATCCCGGTCCTTAGAGGAATGATCATTGTCCCTGCCTGAAGCGGGGAAACAGAACTCGGCTTATGGTCCACTTCCACGCCCCCTTGAACCCTTACTTTTTCAGGAATTATTGTGAAAACCATCGCCCTCATTACTGCCGCCGGCAAGGGCCGCCGCATGCAGTCGGCCACCCCAAAACAATATCTTGCTTTGGGAGGGAAGCCAATTTTAGCCCAAACCCTGTTGACCTTTGAAAAATGTCCGACCATTAACGGAATATATGTCATTGTCCCTCCGGATCAGATGGACATGGTACAGAAAGATATTATCGAGAAATTCCAGCTTAAAAAGGTCCTTAAGGTCGTCCGGGGTGGAAAAACACGTCAGCAATCGGTTTACAACGGCCTCAAGGCTATCCGTTCGGAATGTTCTATTATAGTCGTTCATGATGGGGTGCGCCCCTTGATCAGCAGCCGCTTGATCACCGAAAGCGTTCGGTCGGCCCGGAAAAACGGGGCAGCCGTGGTTGGAGTCCCGGCCCGGGATACGATTAAACGGGCCACCGCGGGGAAAAAGCTGAAAACCCTGGACCGTAATGAAATCTGGATAGCCCAGACTCCGCAAAGCTTTCAGTTCCCCCTGCTGCTGAAGGCCTATCAAAAGGCCCAACAGGACAATATCCAAGGCACGGATGATGCTTTTTTAGTCGAACGCCTGGGGCACCCCATTACCTTGATTACCGGGGACTACTCCAACCTTAAAATCACCACCCCTGAAGACCTGGCCTTGGCCGAGACCCTGTTTACCAGAGGGAAAAAGGGGAAATGACCCCTTCCTTTCGTATCGGACAGGGCTATGATGTCCACGCCCTGGTTGAAGGACGACCCTTGATCTTAGGGGGGATACAAATACCTTTCCCCCTTGGGTTGGCCGGCCACTCGGACGCTGATGTCTTGAGTCATGCCCTGGGAGACGCCCTCTTGGGGGCCGCAGGACTCGGAGACCTGGGAGAACATTTTCCTGATTCGGACCCCCGCTTTAAAGGCATCTCCAGTCTTCGCCTATTGGATAAAATCATGCTGATGGTCCGGAGAAAGGGCTATGAAATCGAAAACACGGATATTATCGTTGTAGCCCAGGAGCCTAAAATTTTATCCTATAAAGAAAAAATGAAGGGTCTTTTGGCGGAAACCTTAAACTGCGCCCTTGAACGGATCAATATCAAAGCCACCACTACAGAGGGGCTTGGTTTCGCCGGTCGCCAGGAAGGCATTGCGGCTTATGCGGTGGTGATGCTTGTCAGAACGGAATAATACTACCGTTACCGATTCCTGGTTTCGAATTACTGATTTTTGTTGAAAGCCCAGAAAAGAAAAATCCGAAACCGAAAAGTTTTCGAGGAAAAAATTCCCCTATGAGTCTTAGAATCTATAACTCACAAACCAAACAAAAGGAATTCTTTGTCCCCTTAAACCCACCCCGGGTGGGCATTTATGTCTGCGGGGTTACGGTCTATGACAGTTGTCATGTGGGGCATGCCCGCTCCATGATCGTCTTTGACACCATCGTCCGGTATTTGAAATATAAAGGTTTTCAGGTCACCTACGTGCGCAATTTTACCGACGTGGACGATAAGATCATCGCCCGATCCCGGCAGGAAGGGGTGGATCCTTTTTCCCTGGCCGAAAGATATATTCAAGAGTTTCAATCGGACATGGAAGCTCTGGGGGTGGCCGTTCCCGATCATGAACCGCGAGCGACCCGGCATATAGCCGAGATTATTGCCCTGATTCAGACACTGATCATCAAGGAAACCGCCTATGCGGTCGACGGTGACGTATTTTTTGCCGTAGAGAAATTTTCCGAATACGGGGCCCTTTCCAAAAGAAGCCTGGAAGAAATGCAGGCCGGAGCCAGGATCGAAGTCGATCCCCGGAAGCGTCATCCCATGGATTTCGCCCTCTGGAAAAAAGGAAAACCCGGTGAGCCGGTATGGGACAGCCCCTGGGGACCTGGCCGTCCGGGGTGGCACATCGAATGTTCCGCTATGAGTTCCCGTTATCTTGGGGAAACCTTTGATATTCACGGCGGCGGGAAAGACCTGATTTTCCCTCATCATGAAAACGAACAGGCTCAATCTATGGCCGCTACCTCCAAGCCTCTGGCCCGCTATTGGGTTCATAACGGGTTTGTGACTATTGATGGAGAAAAGATGTCCAAGTCCCTGGGCAACTTTGTCACTATCCAAAACATGATCGGGCGTTACCATCCGGAGGCCATCCGGCTCCTGCTCCTCTCCCGGCACTACCGTTCCCCGCTGGATTATTCGGACCAGGCCCTGCAGGAGGCCCAAAGCGGGCTTCGGCGGTTTTATGTTTTGCTTAAGGATTTGGAATACCCGGAAGAACGCCTCCAGAGCAAAGGGAAGGAACCCCTGACTTCGAAAGGGATCCGGGAAACGGAAACCGCCATAGAGCACTTTGAAAAAAATTTCGAAGAGGCCATGGAGGATGATTTCAATACCGCCCAGGCCATCGGACACATGTTTGAGCTGGCCAGGCACCTCAACCGTTTGATGGATTCGGTCCGGCCCAAAGACCTGATCAGGATGACCGGGCCGTTTAAAAGGGCGATCGGATTATTCCAGCAATACGGAAGGATCCTTGGCATCCTGGCAAATCCCCCCCAGGTATTTTTATCAGAGGAGCAAAGGCGATTCCTGGATCAAAAAGGATTGTCCGGCGAAACAATTGAAACCCTGATCGCCGATCGCAATCAGGCCCGACGAGTTAAAGACTGGACCAGAGCCGATGCCCTGAGAGATCAACTCAAGGCCATGAATATTATTCTAAAGGATTCTTCCGGGGGCACGGTCTGGGAGATTGAAGAATAAAAATATCGACCGAGAGAAAAAGAGGGGATTGGCTGTTCTCCGGCCAGTTCTTTTTATTCGCCCCGCAGTAGATTCTTTCCTCGACTAAGGCAAAATTCAACTATTTACTATTCTAGTTCTCATCCGGAAAAGACTTTTCCGGATGAGAACACTTCTACGAATATATTCCACCAACCGATCGATTACAGTTTATAAGGTACATTAAAAAGTCATTTCAAATCGAATGCTCTAATTCAAAAGCAACATCAACCAGGGCATGTTCGGGGACACCTTATAATCCACCTCATTTGAGAATCCACTCTCTAAACCTTCTATATTATAGGCAGTGGCCGCGATGTAATAAGTGATCCCCGGCTTAAGGCCGGTTAAGGTATAAGTGGTGATGTCACCAACATCTATTTTCCATTGGTAATTCCCTGATTGCATCCCGTAATAAATCGCATAACCTGCGAGATCCGATTCCGTATTTGGATCCCAGGCGAGTTTGACCTGGGAGCAATTCCCCGCATGGAAAGGGAAAACCATTAAAAGAGTAAATAGAAGTAGGGATATAAGAAATCCTAAAATGGAATGGGATTGAGAGGTCATGGTCTTGTTCTCCTAAATGATGAGTCTTGCCGTTTGTGAAAAATGAAGGGCTTGAAAAAAAGATTTTTTCAACTTTCGCTTGCCTAACTGCAAGGAATGGACCATTTCTTTATTTTTTCTATTTGGGTGAAATAATTAGTTCTCATACTGAAAAGACTTTTCCGGATGAGGACATAAAACTGCAGGCCAACATTTAGGGCCGGAAACCCTTTGAAAAAAAGGATTTCTGGCAAGTACCCTATCGTCAGATTCAGGTGATTCCATCCGGAAACTTTAATTTCCAGAGGGAGACTATTAAATATTTTCTAAGAAAGAGGATTGGGGGGAAGATTAAAAAATTGAGGTTTTTTTATGGCCGTCAGATAAGAATGTATGATAATTCATACATTCTTTAAAAAATTATAAATTCAGTATTATGGCGTTTTTCTAATAAGAAATTTGGTTGTGGAGAAAACTTCGGACTTATTTGAACACACAGGAATGAATTAAAACGTCTTCGGGTGAGCAGGAGGTAAAAACCCTTCTTTACCTCGTGCTTTTGGGGAATAACTTTCCTGGCAGACTAGTTCAACCCCTCCAGATCAAACCCTTCCAACAGGTCTTTGATCCCGGAGATATCCTTTTTTTCCTCTATCGCTTTCAAAATCGGCTTACGCCCTTCCAGGGCCCCGAAAAGCCGCACCCCCACGATAGTGTTTTCCTTTAGCACGATCTTGCGGTAAGATCCCCTTTCCCGGTTCAGATCCACAAAAGCCCCCAGGTTCCCGTCAGGATCAATATCCCCGGCGGCCAACAAATCAATCCCGGCCACCTTGAGTAGATTGGAAAGAGTGGTCCCGGAGTAAACCGCGTCCTGATCGGCCATATTCATTCCGGCTATTTCGCCCTGTTTTTCCGAGGCCGGCCAGATCCCGTAAAGCATCCCCTTGTATTCGATACTGTCCCCGGCGGCGTAGATGTCCTTCAACTCCGGTTCCATCCTATCCGAAACCGGCACCCCTTTCCCTGTTTTCAGACCCAACTTCTGGGCTAATTCCAAATTGGGTCTGACCCCGGCCGAAATAAGGATCAGGTCCTTTTCAATTTGTCGACCGTCTTCCAAGAGCAGTCCCCGAACCTGATCTTCTCCCTGGATTTCTTTGGAAGCTGCCCCCAGATAGAAGGAAAAACCCATCTCCTCCAGACGTTTTTGCAGCAGGGCCGACACCTTGCAAGACCGACTTAGAGCTATGAATAGTAAAAGATTCCACCCAAGGCACGGTTTGGGAGGTTACGGTTTAAAAAAGGTCTCAAAATAGTCGGGGAATTTCCCCCCAATCTATCTTCATCTCTCCAGCATATTGAGCTGCTTGCCCTAACTATTTAGAATCAAACAAATTCCCTTCAAATACTATTAGTTGTATCCTATTTATTTGACATACCTTATTTAGTGTAGTATCCTGGAGATAATGGCCGAGTTCTTGGAGGGGAGACTGGATTCGATCCGGAAGAGGTTTCACCCGGAAAAGAACTTTCCGGATGAAAAATAAAGATAACTTTCCTTCCCCCGAAAATAAAAGCGGATATCGACTGTCCCAGATTAAGATAAGGGTTCTAAAAAGATGCCGGACTAAGAACTCACAAAATGAGGAATGAGATCTCATGCACTTAGAATTCTATGGTTTTTCCGGAAAACCTTTTGAACTATCTCCGGACCTTGCCTTTCTTTATCTGAACAAGAGCTACCTCCGGGCAATGGAGACTATTTTACGGGGAATATATGAAAAAAATGGAGTGATGGTCCTTATCGGTGAAGTTGGAACAGGAAAAACCATGTTGATTCATGGGGTCATGGCCAGGCTCAACCAAAATGTAAAAAAGGCCTTTATTTTCCATTCCACTTACGACTTTAAGGATTTAATCCAACAGATACTTTTTGAATTGGGAGAACCAACGGCCTATGAAGCGATTCAAGCGTTAAAAAAACCTTTCTTGAATTATCTGGAAGCAATGAGGAAGCGGGGCGAGTTACTCGCCGTCTTGATTGATGAAGCCCATTTACTCCCGCGAGGTGTGTTTGAGGATCTGTTTCATCTCATAGAATTGAATCCCTGGACTTCCGAAATCCTCCAACTTGTCCTGGTAGGACAACCGGAGCTCGAGCAAAGATATATAAATGCTTTCTATAAATACCGACTCCAGAACCCGCCTTTGGGGGTAAAGATCAAGACTCTGTCAGCGGATGAATCGGTGGATTATATAGAGTATCGATTGAGAATTGTCGGTAGGACTTCGGCTGAAATTTTTACTCCAAAGGCCATTTCCTTGATAGTTGAAAAGGCTGAAGGAATCCCCCGGGTGATCAACAATATCTGCGACAATGCCCTTTTTGCCGGATACAATGCCTCTGTGAAAATAATCAATGAGGATATTATTCAGAAAGCGGTTAGCTATCTTGAAGGGCCGGACTACCAGCCTCCCATTGCCGCAAAGCATTCCTGGAATGTGGCTTTTCGGAATATCTTCAGAAAAAAATATCAGTATCCGCTGGACCCCCTACCAATACAATAAAAAATAAGATTTTCTGAGTAGGCCGTTTTAGCATTCCAAGGTTCTACTCGGAAAGGTGCTTTCCGGATAGAGTTATAACCGGAGATCACAATTTTGCCCTCGATCCTTTTCTCTCTTTTGCAAAACGTCCTAATCCAAAACTCTCAATTCAAACTTTTCCAGCCCCCCTCTGATACCGGAGATATCCTTTTTCTCCTCTATGGCTTTCAAGATCGGCTTACGCCCTTCCAGGGTCCCGAAAAGCAGCACCCCCACGATGGTGTTTTCCTTAAGTACGATCTTGCGGTAAGTCCCCTTTTCCCGGTTCAGATCCACAATAGCCTCCAGTTTCCCGTCAGGATCGATATCCCCGGCGGCCAACAAATCAATCCCGGCCACCTTGAGCTGATTGGAAAGAGTCGTTCCCCCATAGACAGCATCCTGACCGGCCATATTCATTCCGGCTATTTCTCCCTGTTTTTCCGAGGCCGGCCAGATACCGTACAGCATTCCTTTGTATTCGATACTGTCTCCGGCAGCGTAGATATCTTCAAGTTCCGTTTCCATTTTTTCCGACACCGGCACCCCTTTTCCTGTTTTCAGACCCAATTTCCGGGCTAATTCCAGGTTGGGCCGGACCCCGGCGGAAATAAGGATCAGGTCCGTTTCAATTTGTCGACCGTCTTCCAAGAGCAGTCCCCGGACCTGATCTTCTCCCTGGATTTCTTTGGAAGCTACCCCCAGATAGAAGGAAAAACCCATCTCCTCCAGACGTTTTTGCAGCAGGGCTGAACAAGCCGGGTCGGTCTGTCGGGGAAGCAAACGGGGGGCGAACTCTACCACCGAGACCTTCAAACCTCTCTTACGCAGACTGTTGGCCGCTTCCAGGCCCAAAAGCCCCCCTCCGATAAGCAGGGCCTTGGATTTCCCCTTGGCAAATGCTTTGATGGCCTCGGCATCCCGGATATTTCGTAAAGTAAAAACGCCTGATTTATCCGCCCCGGGAATGGGAGGAACGAAGGAATGGCTTCCATCGGCCAGAAGTAATTTATCAAACGGGTGTCTTTCGCCCGATTGGGTTATGACCTCTTTACGGTCACGGTCGATGTTTGCAATTTTAGCCTTCAGGAAAAGCTGAATCCTTTGCGTTTCATACCAGGAGGATTTGCGGATTTGCAGCTTGGCCAAGTCCACCTCATCGGCCAGGTATTCAATCAATCGGATGCGGCTGTAAAAGGGATAAGCCTCATCAGTAAAGATTTTAATCGAACCCTGAGGATCATATTTCCGGATGTTTTCCGCAGCTGTGGTCCCGGCCACCCCGTTGCCGATGATGATGTAGTTCATAAACCATCTCCTGTCTTTTTTAAGCAATCCCCGTATCCCTTCAAATCCGAAAAGTATTTCCTGTAAATACCTCGATCCCTTGTTAAAATGGCATGACAATGGGCCAAGGCAAAACCCCCGATATAAAAGTCGGAAAGGAAGTGCTTCTTTGAAATTAGGGAACGGCCGCAGTGCGGGCATTCTAATTTAGTTTTTTGTTTAAGATATACCATCCACCGCTGGCCGGCAATAATCGTTCCTTCGATATCCAGAGGTAGGATTTGAATTTTATGGTCTTTAAGAAATAAGTTCACAAGGGCACGGTCTCCACCAAATTGTGGTAGCAATTCAGCGAAGACAACGACCGGAGCCATCAGGGTTTCTTTGGCTGATAGGGCTGAGTAAAAGATCTCTTGAAAAAACTTGGATTCGTCCTTTAAGATATCCAGAAAAATGGCCGTATCGATACAAATCTTCATTCGATCGGTCCTCGAATTTCCTCCATATACTGGTCGGTTGTTTTTTGGTTTTTATATTTCCCTCGCCACCTTTTTATTAACTCTTCAACGGGATTGACTATCAGTTCAAACCTTTTTCCTTTTTGGGCGATATCCACTTCCATTCCCGGTTTGATTCTTAAGCCTTTACGAATCTCCGGGGGGATGGTAATCTGATATTTGGCGGTTACTTTTGACATGGGTCCGGCTTCCTTTTAGTATACTTTTTATTGGTAAATGGTATACCTATAGATAGTAAATGTCAAGGTTTACCTGGAAACGAATTCGAGCAACCATACAATAATTAAAAACCATGAAACTCGTTTTGATCCAGCCCCCCATACAGGATTTTTATCAAACCAGGGAGAGGCTCCAACCCCTGGGGCTGGCCTATCTGAAAGGGGCGGTAAAAAAATACCTTCCCGGGGTGGAAGTGGTCATCAAAGATTTTCATCAAGGCCGGGGGAAAAACAAGCTTCCTTTACCCGAAGAGCTGGCCTATCTGGAAGAATATTACCCTTATCCGGATCAAAGCCCTTTTTCCCTTTTTCATCCCTATTATCATTTCGGCGCTTCTTTCGAAATCGTGGCCCGGGAAACGGCCGCAGAAAACCCGGACCTGGTAGGCATCTCAGCCTTGTTTTCTCCTTATTACCGGGAGGTCCTGCGCTGCGCCGAGGCCATCAAATCCAAAACCCATTGCCCCATGGTCTTAGGAGGGTCTCATGTTTCCGCTGTCCCGGAAATGATGCTTGCCCATGAAGCAGTCGATTGGGTTATTCGGGGAGAGGGAGAAAGGCCCCTGGTGGAATTGATCCGGGCGCTGGAAAGCGGCGGGGATTGGAAACCGGTTCCCGGTCTGGGATACAAAGAGGAAGGCCGCATGGTTCTTAATCCCATCGGAGAATCCTTCCCACTCAACGAAATTCCGCTTCCCGATTTTTCCGATTTAGACCAGCGAGCCTACCGCCTGGGCAAGAGACCCTTGTGTTTTATCCTTTTCTCCCGAGGTTGTCCCCACCATTGTTCCTTTTGTTCGGTCCACTGCACCTTTCCCGGCTATCGAAGACGGCCCGTGAATGAAGTTTTCAAAGAAATCGAAAGTCGTTACCAAGAGGGGTACCGGGTATTCGATTTCGAGGATGATAATCTGACCCATGACCGGCAAGGATTCCTTGAACTCTGCCGGCTCCTGGTCCAAAGGTTTCCCCCGGGTGAAATCGAACTGCTGGCTATGAACGGAATTTCCTATCACGACTTGGAGGGTGACCTGTTGTCCTGGATGAAAAAGGCCGGCTTCTCCAGTCTCAACCTCTCCCTGGTTACGGCCGATCCCGTCATCGGCCGGAAAAACCTGCGGCCCCGTTCCTTAGAAAAATTCCGTGATATCGTGAACCATGCCCACCGGTTAGGATTCAAACTGGTCTCCTACCAGATATTGGGTCTGCCGGGAGAGCCCTTGTCGTCCATGATCCATACTCTGCTCCTCAATACCCGCCTTCCGGTCCTTTTAGGGGCTTCTCCCTTTTACTTAAATCCCGGGTCCCCTTTGGCCCGAACCTTCCCCCCGCCCTCTCCTGTTGACCTTATCCGATCCAGGCTCAGCGCCATGGCTGTGGAAACCGACCATTTCAGCCGAGAGGATATATACACCCTTTTTATCATTACCCGGATCATCAATTTTTTTAAGGGCCTTTCCTTTCCAAAAAACTCGACACCTCTCCGGGAGGCCATAGAGGCGGCCGGAAACAAAGGGGAACGATCCGCCTTGGGAGTTGAAATTTTCCAAAGACTTTTAGAAGAAGGACGACTCTACGCCACCACCCGGGAAGGCCTTAAACCGCTTCCCCGGTTTAAACCGGTCTTGTTCAGGGACTTATGGTCGAAACTGGACTGTATCGTCACCCGGGAGGGGAAAACGATAGAAAAATAAACCCGGCCGGGTTTTACCGGATCGACAGACCCGCTATTTCCTTGACAGCCGGGAAAACCTCCTTCTATACTTCTATATAGATTTATTTACTTTTTACCGGGTTTCTAATCTCGGACGCTGAACAACGAACACCGAACGACGAACGTTTTTTCAAACTTAGGAGAACGCCCATGACCAATACAGCCCGGGAAGACCGGATAAAAACCGCTGATGGCACCGAGTTATTTATCCTTCATAACCCCGTTGACCGTCCTAAAGGGGTGATAATCATTGTCCATGGTATTTGCGAGCATTCCGGACGTTATGACCATGTGGTTTCCCGTCTCAACTCTCAGGGCTATTCTGTTTTTCGCTTCGACCTCCGAGGGCACGGGCGCTCCGGCGGCGAGCGGGGTTTTGTGTCCGATTTCAACCGTTTTATCGACGATACCGATGAAATGGTAAATTTGGCCCGAAAGAAAAATCCCGACTACCCTTTGTTTCTCCTGGGTCACAGTATGGGAGGATTTATTTCCAGCGCCTACGGCGTCAGGTATCCCGATCGTCTCCGGGGTTTGATTCACTCCGGCGCTTCGGTCATTGTCCTGCCCCTGGTCGCGGCTCTGGGTGATTTTGATTACGAGGCCCTGGCCCTGAACCCCATCCCCAACGATCTTTCGGAAATGGTCAGCCGTGATCCCCGGGTGGTCAGGGCCTATCAGGATGACCCTCTGGTCCAGAAAGAATTCACCACCAAACTCATGGGAGAAATCTTTATCCGCGGAGCCAAATGGCTTATGGAGAACATGAAAGCCTATCAGTACCCTTGCCTGATCCTCCACGGCGGGGGGGATCAGATCGTGCCTCCCGATGCTTCACGCTATTTATATGAGCATATTTCATCCGCGGACAAAACACTGAAGGTTTACGACGGCCTCTTCCACGAGATCCTCAACGAACCGGAAAAAGAAACCGTGCTGGACGATATCTGCCAGTGGCTGGAGGCCCGGAGCTAAAAATTTTTTTTGTATGGAAAATATTTTTTACCTTGTAAGATGGTCTCGCAAAAAGTAGAGTTCTGTCATTTCGAGGAGTGAAGCGACGAGAAATCTTTAATGATTTCAAGATTTCTCCCTTCGGTCGAAATGACAAGAAGGGAGTTTTTCGACTTTTTGCGAGACCATCTTGTAAATCCGACTAAAAAGGAAGTGATGAAGGTCAGGTCGGTGGTCATTTTCCCCATTGTCTGGAAACAAGACCCGAACAAAAAGATCAAAGGATCTTTTGCAAACCCATCCCCAACTGAAAAAAGTGATGATCTTCGGTGAGAATCTTATTGATCCCCATTTCCTTCATCAGCACCATGGAGGTCAGATCGGTGAAAGAAATAAAGGGATTCTCTTTAAAACGTTTTCTCAAGGTCCAGGCCTGATCAAAATACTCAGGGGTAATTTTTTCGATTTTGATAAAATCGGCCTCCGCTGAAGATAAAATCCCGTCAACAAATTCCATCGCCCCTACGCTGTGTTCTCTGCGGAATAGTAGGGTGATCAATTCATCCAGAACGTAGTCACTGGTGATGACCTGGTCTCTGCGACGATGAGCCTCACGATAGAAACGAGCGATTTCTTTATGCCGGGTATCTTTCTTATGACCTAAGGCCACCCAACCCCAGGTATCTACAAAAATCCGCTCTCTCATCAGCGGGTTTTCCCGTAAAGGGAAGCTTCAATTTCTTCCGGAGATAAAGCAGGTCCGCTCAACCGGCCGATCACTTTTAAAAAGGGATCCGTCTTTTCTCCCTTCAACTCTTTTTTAGAATCAAATCCGAGAAATTTCTCCAGCTCCTTTTCCCTGATCCTCCACAAACGACCGGCTTTAATCCCTTTTATCTTTCCTTTTCGGAGCCATTCCCGGATGCTTCGGGGACTAACTGCAATGCGGGCTGCTACTTCTTCGGGTGCTAACAGGATCTCCATAATATACCTCAATATCTTTTTATATACTTTTATATCATTTTTTATCCCTTTTTATCAAAACTTTTCCTTTCCGGAGACTTGGTTCTTGAAATCAACCGATTAGTAACTTACGAATAGAATTCAACGCAAATTGGATAGAATTTATTCTAAAATGGGAATTTACCCGGACCGGATGAAGTATTTTCGGAATTCCTTTTTGGTTCCGGCTGGTCCGGGTTGGGAGAATAGGCAGGAAAGAGAAGGGATTAAAAAAGAGGACCTGAGCTGACTCATCCCCGCTTGCGGATGTATTCCGCCAGATAACTCATGCACAGAAAGAAAATGGAGAGTCCGATAACACCGGGATAGAAGGCCTGGCGGAAAAAAAAGCGGCTGAGCAGGACAGCTAGACCGACGCTCAAAACAGCACGGATCAGTAATTTTACTCCGAAGGGCATCAACTGAACTCCTTTCTGCTGCAATTGATCTTGATTTTGACGAAAAAGCATATAAGATAGTCCGTTAAAGGGTCAAGAAGAAAAAGGAAAGGAAGAGCCATCATGCAATACCGTCCCTTCGGTAAATTAGATTTTCAGGTCTCAGCTCTCGGGTTTGGAGCCATGCGCCTCCCTATTCTGGAGGGCGATACATCTAAAATCAACGAACCTGAAGCCGTGAAAATGATCCGTTTCGCCATTGATCATGGGGTAAATTACGTGGACACGGCCTGGCCCTACCACGTCGGGCAGAGTGAACCGGTCGTCGGCCGGGCACTGGCCGACGGGTACCGGGAAAAGGTCAAGCTGGCCACCAAACTTCCGGTAAGATTCGCACAGTCTGCCTCCGACTTTGACCGGTTTTTGAATGAACAATTGAAACGCCTGCAAACCGACCATATCGATTTCTACCTGCTTCATGGTTTGAACAAGAGGACCTGGCCCAAGGCCCGTGATTTGGGGGTCTTGCAGTGGGCCCAAGAAGCCAAACGGGGCGGCCGCTTTCTGCACCTCGGCTTTTCCTTTCATGATGATTTCGACGTTTTTAAGGAAATCATCGACCACACCGACCAATGGGAATTTTGCCAGATCCAGTATAACTACATGGATACCGAATACCAGGCCGGGACCAAGGGGCTGGAATATGCAGCGGGAAAAGGTCTGGCCGTGGTTATCATGGAACCGATAAGGGGGGGAGCCCTGGCCAAAGAGCCCCCCCAAACGGTGGCGCAACTCTGGGAAACGGCTCCGGTCAAAAGAACAGCGGCCGAATGGGCCTTGCAATGGGTCTGGAATCAACCGGAGGTTTCCACGGTCTTAAGCGGCATGTCCACCATGGAACAGGTGATCGAAAATGTAGCATCAGCAGGGCGCTCCGCTATCGATCTTCTGATGCCGGAAGAATTGGCCCTGATTGAAAGGGTTCAAGAGGAATACCGGAGGCTGTCGCCGATCCCCTGTACTCAGTGCCAATACTGCATGCCTTGCCCAAATAATGTCAATATCCCCGGCATCCTGGGCCTCTACAACGATGCCTTCAAATATGGGGATGTAAAAAGGGCCCAGTTTCTCTATACCATTCGCGTCCAGGAAGGAGAAACGGCCGATCAATGCCAGGACTGCAAGGAATGTGAAGAGAAATGCCCCCAGGGTATTGAAATTTCAGCCTGGATGAAAAAGGCCGATGAACTGCTGGCGGCAAAAAAATAAATTACCGATGCCGGAAAATTGAAAATCATTTTTTGCCAGACAAAGCGGGACGGCGAATTGACGCCCACTCCCTGCCAGGCCCTTCGGGCACTTGAAACCTGTTCGCCCCCGGATCGAGCCCGGAGCAGGCTGGCGATAGCTGGTTTCCCCGGGCCGTTTTTTTGAGGGCGGGGGAACCAATTTTTGTCCGGTTTTTGTCCGTGTGGGTCGGTGGCAAAAACATTCAGAAAACACCTGAAGTGTTATGAAAAAGAAAGGAAGACCGAATGCTGACATTCCCCGAATATGAAAAATTTGATGCCCTTGACCTGGCCCGTTTAGTCAAAAAAGGAGAGGTTACCCCCCAAGAATTGCTGGAAGCGGCCATTGAACGGGTCGAGAAACATAATCCCCACATCAACGCCGTTGTTTTGAAGATGTACGATCAGGCCCGGGACGCTGTCAAGACCGGACTGCCCGATGGACCGTTAAAAGGCGTCCCTTTTCTGCTGAAGGATCTGGGGGTTTATTATCAGGGGACTCCCACCAGCTACGGCTGCCGATTGTTTACTGATGCCCTGGCCGACCATGATTCGGAGCTGGTCATTCGATACAAAAAAGCCGGCCTGGTCATTTTCGGCAAGACCAACACCCCGGAGTTTGGCCTGACCGTCACCACCGAGCCCCGTCTTTTCGGACCCTGCCGCAACCCCTGGGACACCACCCGTTCCTGCGGCGGTTCCAGCGGTGGTGCGGCCGCAGCCGTAGCCTCGGGGATAGTTCCTGTGGCTCATGCCTCGGATGGAGGGGGATCGATCCGTATCCCGGCCTCCTGTTGCGGGCTCTTCGGATTGAAACCCACCCGGGGCAGGATTTCCATGGCACCGGATGCCGGAGAAGGCTGGGCGGGAATGAGCATTCATCACGTCATCAGCCGGACAGTGCGAGACAGTGCCGCCTTTCTGGACGCCACTTCCGCGCCGGTTCCCGGCGATCCCCACTGGGCCCCGCCGCCAAAACGTCTTTTCCTCAATGAAGTGGGAGAAAACCCGGGGCGACTGAAGATCGCTTTCACCTCCATACCGCCGACGGGCGTGACTGCGGACCCGGAGTGCATAAAAGCCGTTGAGGAAACGGTTAAACTCTGTCAAAAACTGGGCCATACGATCGAAGAAAAAAGGCCGCTTATCGATCAGGAAAAATTGGGGCCGGCGGTGTTGAACATCATCAATGCCAGCACCCTGGGTACCGTGGAACGCCGGCTGGGTGAATTGGGGCGGACTTTAACAACCGAAGATGTGGAAACCGTGACCTGGCACACGGTGGAAAATGGAAGAAAGCTTTCCGCCTTGGATTTTTTCAATTCAGTTCAGGTCATCCACCGGACCGCCAGGCAGGCGGCTGTTTTTTTCCAGGACTATGATATCCTGCTCAGTCCGGTCCTCCTCAAACCTCCCCTGCCCCTGGGAAGGATCGACATGATGTCCGAGGATCTGCGCCGATACGGCCAGGAACTAGCCGGCTATTTCGGCTTCACCAGCCTTTTTAATGTGACCGGCCAGCCTTCCATGTCTGTGCCCCTCTATTGGACCCCGGAAAACCTGCCGGTGGGTTTGCAGTTCACCGCCCGCTTCGGGGAAGAGGCCCTGCTCTTCCGCCTGGCCTCCCAGCTTGAATCCGCCCAGCCCTGGAAGGAAAGGAGACCGGTGATCAATAATTAGTATCCATCCGGAAAAGGGCCTTTTCCGGATGGAGCGAATAGCGATCAGCCGGTAGCATTCAGCAAAACCCTTTATTCACGGGGCTCTGCGTATTGCTGATTGCTGACGGCTGTAAGCTTTATCCGGAAATTTTGAATTTCCGGATGGACACTAATTAGGGAACCATTTCCCCCATACCCTAAAAATTAGGTTCTTCTCCCAATCAGTTGGTCGAAAGGGGTCACGAAAACCTTAAGCGCTTTGTCATTCCTCAGCCTTTCCCTTGACCCCTTTCGATCAACCATGTGATAAAAGCTGGTATAGATAGTTAAACCTACCCCCCTGTCCCCTTCCTCCCTGATTTAGTAATTTTTCATTGACAAATTAACCTCTTATCCTTATGATCTGCTCTTAGTTCTTAGCCCTTCGCTCTTAGTCCTGATCTTGAGGTGATTCATGGTTTCACTCCATATCCCCAAGGTTCCACCCAGGCAAGCACCTCCAGCCTTCATCGATCATTCCCTTATATTTCTCAGCCCCAAGGACCTTTTTCTTTTCCAGGTCCCTTTTTATTAGCCGGCTTTACTTTTGACATGGGCCTGGAATAACTATTTGAACGGGCCATTGAGGCGGACATCCTGAAAGAAGATGAAAGTCACTATTGAGGGACGTTGTTCATTCAAGTCAGTAACTATTGGACAGGGAAGTATAAATGGAGTAGTAATCAGGAATGCCTCGAAAAGCACGTTTAGATGTCCCCGGAACCCTGCACCATGTCATGGTCAGGGGGATAGAGGGAAGCCCTATATTCCGGGATGGGGAAGATCGAAAACGGTTTATCGATCGAATCCGATCCCTGGTCAAGGATACCGGCACCCGCATTTTGGCCTGGGCGCTGCTGGATAATCATTTCCATTTACTGATTATCAGCGGACCTATAGGACTGTCGACTTTCAGGCGGCGCTTATTGACCGGGTACGCCGTAGGCTTTAACCGTGTATAGAGGGACGTTGTTCATTCAAGTCAGTAACTATTGGACAGGGAAGTATAAATGGAGTAGTAATCAGGAATGCCTCGAAAAGCACGTTTAGATGTCCCCGGAACCCTGCACCATGTCATGGTCAGGGGG
>JBFMBU010000107.1:0-304 GCA_040755035.1 Thermodesulfobacteriota bacterium | reverse complement strand
AAACGGTTTATCGATCGAATCCGATCCCTGGTCAAGGATACCGGCACCCGCATTTTGGCCTGGGCGCTGCTGGATAATCATTTCCATTTACTGATTATCAGCGGACCTATAGGACTGTCGACTTTCATGCGGCGCTTATTGACCGGGTACGCCGTAGGCTTTAACCGGAAATATCGCCGGTTTGGACATCTATTTCAGAACCGGTATAAATCGATCATTTGCGACCTGGATCCCTACCTTCTTGAATTGGTGCGATATATTCATCTTAACCCGCTCCGGGCCGGTTTAGTAAAAACCCTGGAAG
>JBFMBU010000106.1:0-13866 GCA_040755035.1 Thermodesulfobacteriota bacterium | reverse complement strand
CGGTAACCTCGGATGAAGTGGATATCCTTTTAAGATAGTCTTACTCCATCCGATTTTAAAAGTCCAGAGTTATTTTTAATTATTTGACTTCGTTAATTATTTAATGAGGGACAAAATCACCCTGGTTTTTCCCCTTGACTTTCAATTTATCCCTAAATTATATTCTTATAATCAATACTTTTTTTGCCTTCCTCAACCGGGTCGTTCTTAAACCGGTGTACCCTACCCAGGAAAGGGGGGATGAGAATACAACACGTTGGATTCGGACGGGTCCGGATTATCCGTTCGCAAATGAAATGACCCTCCTGAAATAGAACGCCCCAGGGGCGTTCCTTTTTTAAATGCCTTCGGTCAGGTTAATAGGCGGTTCAATCATTCCCCGATCGATCGGGAAGCCTTGGATCATTTCCTTTTAGTCTGCCGTTCATGAGGATCACCCACTGCAAGCAGGTCATAAGACCCCTTAAGGGGTTATGTTGTTTTTGAAAACAAGAGGAGGAATCTATGGATTTTAAATTAACCGAAGAACAGATTGCGCTGAAAAAAACGTACGACGATTTTTTCAGAGAGGAAATGAAAAACGCCCCCATAGAGGTTAAACGGGGAGGTTTAGAGGGGTCGTATTCGGATGAAGGTTTTAAGTTTAACCGCTATATGAGGAAAAAGCTGGTGGAAAAAGGCTGGTATGTCCAGCACTGGCCCAAGGAATACGGCGGTCGGAATGCGCCTCTCATCGAACAATTGATTTTCAACGACTCGATGGGTTATTTCGGAGTGCCCGGGATCGACGGCTTCGGGGTAGGGATGTTCGGCCCGACTATTCTCCTTCACGGCACCGAGGAACAGAAAAAAAGGATCCTTCTGCCTATCGCCCGCGGTGAAGTGCAATACAGCCAGGGATGGAGTGAACCCAATGCCGGTTCCGACCTGGCTTCCCTCAAAACGACAGCTATTAAAGACGGCGAATATTATATCGTCAACGGGCAGAAAACCTGGACCACCGGGGCCCACAAAGCCGACCATATGTTTCTACTGGCCAGGACGAATACGGCGGAAAAGCGGGGCCGGGGCTTGTCGGTCTTTAATGTGGACTTTGCCTGGCCGGGGATTGAAGTCAGACCGATCAAATATATGGACGGGGCCCATATCTACAATGAAGTCTGGTTTACCGACGTCAAGATTCATGAATCGGAGCGGATCGGGGCCGAGAATCAGGGCTGGGGCATCACCCGCGACACCATGAACTTTGAAAGATCCGGAGTGGGCACCTTTTCCAGGGCCAGACGGCTTTTAGAGCATATTATCGAATATGTAAAAACAACCAAACGGGGCGGCAAATACCTCTCGGAGGACCCCCTGGTTCGTCAGAAGATCGGCCGAATCTATGCCGACATGGAAGCCGGGAGGTCCCAGGCCTTGAGAATCGCCTGGCTCCAGGAGAAAGGGAATCTGAAGTTTTCACCGGCGGCAGCTTCGGAATCCAAGGTATTGGGAACGGAGCTGACCCAGCGTATTGCCGATTTTGCCCTGGAAATTATGGGGTTGCCTGGGAATTTGGAGGGTTCGTCCTGGGCCCCGTTAAACGGCAGTATGATCAATATGTATCAATCCATCATCGGCAGCATCATCTGTGCCGGTTCCAATGAAATTCAAAGGAATATTATCGCCTGGGTCGGCTGCGGTCTGCCGAGGTTAAAAGGTCAAGGATAAGGGGGAACGGATTATGGATCTTGATTTCACTTCAGAACAAGCAATGCTTAGAGACTCGGCAGCCAAATTTTTCGTCAATGAATGTAATTTTGAAAAAGTTAAACATATCGAAGAGACCGAGGAAGGATATTCCCCGGAACTATGGCAGAAGGTGGCCGAACTGGGTTGGACCGGGATGTATTTTCCAGAAGCTTACGGAGGGTATGGCGGTACGTTTATGGACCTGGTCATCATTCAGGAGGAAATCGGCAAGGCCGTTTTCCCCAGTCCCTTTTTCTCTACCGTCATCCAGTGCGGGTTATTGATCCTGGAAGGCGGTTCGGAAGGGCAAAAAACGGATTTGTTGGGCCGTATTGCCGAAGGGAGCCTGCTTATGGCCCTGGCCCAGTATGAGCCGGAAACCGACTTTAGTTACGAAAGCATTTCCATGATTGCCGAGCCCAAAGGGGAAGAGTATGTCTTAAATGGGACCAAGCTGATTGTTATGGATGCCAATATCGCCGGCAAGCTTATTGTGGCGGCCAAGGCCGGCAATGCCGGATTGAGCCTCTTTCTGGTGGACGCCAAGGCCCCGGGGATTAAAATTACCAAGCTGCCTTATGTCTCCTCGGAAAACGCCTGCGAAGTGGTTTTTACCGAGGTCAAGGTGCCCAAGGCCGATATGCTGGGCGCCCCCGGCGCAGGAGCGGATTTGCTGGAAAAGATGTATACCAAAGCCATGGTGGCCAAAGCGGCCGAGATGTCCGGGGGGTGCAAAGCGGCCATCGATATGACCTCAAAGTATGCCAGGGAAAGGGAACAATACGGAAACCCTATCGGCGGATACCAGGCCATCCAGCATTTTATGGCTAATATGCTGATGGCTTCCGATACCTGTAATAATTATCTCTACCGGGTAACCTGTATGGTTGACGAGGGAGATGATTTCAGCCGCGATGCCTCGGCCCTCAAGGCCATCGCCAATGAGGCTTACCGATATGTCACCGAAAGGGCCGTCAAGATATTCGGGGCTATCGGAACCACCCGAGAAGGCGACATCGCTCTTTACTATCGAAGGGCACATCCCTTCTCAATGATCTGCGGCAGCACCGCTTATCATTATGAAAAGATTGCCCAGAAAGTGTTGCATGAAGGCTTAGGCCAATTTTAAACGTTTATTTGGTCGGTCTGGTCTGTTTGGTCGGTCTGGTTGTTTGGTCTATCTGGTCTATCTGGTCCGTTTGGTTTATGTTCGACAAAGGATAAAAAAAGATCAGATAAATCAAATGTCTAATCAAACCAAACGACCGGACAGACCAGACGACCCAATGAACTCCCCGAAAAAAACCCGCCTATGTCCGACATCTCCTTACTAACCCAGATCGCCAAAATTCGCAACTTCGAGAAGGGGCACCGGGCCGCTCAGGTCCTGAATACCGGTTTTCGGTCCGGTATCCTGACCGCCCTGGACGAATCCCCTGAAGGGATGACTGTGCCGGAGCTGGCCCTGAAGTTGATGCTTTATGCCCCGTTTGTGAAAATCTGGTGCCAAACAGCCTATCATTTTGACCTTCTTGATGGTGATGAGACCGGACGGTTCAAACTCCAGCCCTATCTGGAGGAGGTTTTGGGATTGGACCAGCCCTTTGACGACTTTTCCGCCCTTAGGGAAAAGGGGGAAATCAGCCCCGGACCTCCAATCCTTTCCGATGATCCTTATCTCTCTTTTATGCGCACCGGCCGTTTTTCCGGTTCCACACACTCTCCCATGGCCTCCTTCGCCGTTTCCAAGGCCACTAAAACCATTTCTACCGTTTTCTTTTCCATGATCTTTCCCGACCGGCAGGGTTTAGAAAAACAGCTGGAGCAAGGGTGTAATCTTCTGGACATAGGCTGCGGCAGCGGGCAATTGCTCCTGGACTTGGCCAGACGCTTTCCCAACAGCCGATTCGTCGGTGCGGATCCGGACCCCTACGGGATTGAAAAAGCCGAAGAGGCCATCGTCCATTTCGGACTGGAAGATCATGTGCAGGTGGAAAACCGGGGAGGGGAAGAAATCGATTTCTCCAACCAATTCGATTTGGCCCTTCTGGTTCTGACCCTGCATGAGATTCTCCCGGAAGTTCGCCAGGAAAGCCTGATCAGGATAAACCGGGCCTTGAAAAACGGAGGGAAGCTATTAATCCTGGACTATCCCTATCCAGGGCAGTTGAAAGATTTTAGAAATCCGAGATACGAATACGGGATTATCGAACAATATTTCGAGGCCTTGAGCGGGATCGTCCATATCGATGCCGAGGCACAGGAAACCCTGCTTTCCAACGCAGGATTTAAGGACATCGAGCGCACACCGGTGGCCGAAGGGGGCCTGCTGGATCTTATCCTGACCAGGAAATGAAGGAGGGTTGAAAAATTCCTGGAAATGGGGTATATTAAAAAAAATCAAGATCCCGGATTAGTCTTGATGGATCACCGTAAAAGGAGTTTTTCTATGACTGAAGCAAACAACCCCCAACCCGTTGAAAAAGGGGATTATTTTTTAGCAGAGCTGGAAGAGGGGGAATTGGTCATGAAACCCTTTTGCCGCTGCGGGTACCCCTTGGCTGAGGAATATTTTTGTGAAAAATGTGGGCGTCAATGCCGCTGCACGGATGTGGTCTGTGTGGACGAGACCACCTTCCGTTTTGTCCAGGATCACCCCCCTTTTAAAAAGATTAGGGTTTTTACCGCCTCCAAATAATCCAGAGGTTATGGGTACCAGCTATACGGTATAAGGTTCACGGTAAACCTGAATCCATATCGCTTCAGCCTTTTCCCGATGGTCGTTAGATGAATTATCACCCCCTTGGTTGTCTGACTATAATAGGCCAACGGGTAAAGAAAGGAAATTAGAATGGAAGAACCGAAATCCCCCATTAAACCCGCCGTCCGTGGCCAGGGGATCATGCCCATCCACGGCACCTTCAATTTTAAATGCGGGCCCGGGGTCTCCTGTTATACCCGTTGTTGCGGCGATGTAACCATTGTCTTGACCCCTTATGATATTCTGCGCTTAAAAAACCGGTTGGGCGTCCCCTCCGAAGATTTTATTGACCAATATACCCTGCCTCTGACTAAATCCGACTCCGGAATACCGGTGTTCGTACTCAAGATGGGGGAGGGCCCGGAGAAACGCTGTCCCTTTGTCACCCTTGAAAACGGCTGTTCGGTCTATTCCGAGCGTCCTTGGGCCTGCCGCATGTATCCCTTGGACACCCGCGACGGCGAGGAAGGGGAAGTGGAATTTTTTATCACCGCCGATCCGGCCCAATGCCGGGGGCTGGAGGAAGACTTCCCCCTCACGGTTGAAGTTTGGGAAAAAGAACAAGGGTTGGATGTTTATAAGGAAGTGGAAGAATTATTCAACCAGATCACCTCAGCTCAACGAATCTGGGGAGACCATAAACTGGACGGCAAGGTCCAAAACATGATCCTGCTGGCCTGTTACAACACCGAAAGGTTTAGAAAGTTTGTTTTTGAAAGTAATTTTTTAAAACTGTTTGACCTCTCCCCGGAAGAAATCGAGTCGTTGAAAACAGATGATCTGGCCTTATTGAAACTTGGCTTCAGATGGCTGCAATTCGGCCTCTTGGGCAAATCCACCCTGCCCATTCGGGAAGAGGTGATCAAGGCCAAGGAAAAAGAATTGGGGATCACCCTGCCAAAAGACGACGGCTTATGGAAAAACCCGGAGACCAAGGATTCAAAACAGGCCGGATAAGAAAACATCCCTATGAGCCAACCGGAACCTTTTGAATATTTGGAGGGAGACACCTTTTCCTTTGCCTGTCATCCCGGGCTGCCCTGTTTCACGGAATGCTGCCGGGACCTGAAACTGGTCTTGACACCCTATGATATCTTGCGCTTGAAAAACCGTCTGGGACTGACCTCAAGCCAATTTCTGGATCAATACACCGTGGGGAAACCGGGTGAATTGAATGGATATCCGGCGGTTCTGTTGAAAATGGAAGACAATGAAAGGCGGACCTGTCCTTTTGTCAGCCCCTCCGGTTGCCGCATTTACGAAGATCGGCCCGGGGCCTGTCGAATTTATCCCATCGGCCGGGCCACGTCCCAAACCCAGGGGCAACAGACCAAACGGGAATTTTTCTTTGTCGTCAGGGAGGAGCATTGCCGGGGTTTTTGGGAACCGAAGACCTGGACCATCGCTGAATGGTCCGGGGACCAGGGACTACAGGCCTATAATCGCTTCAATGATGCCTGGATGGAAATCATTACCCGCAAGGCTTCCCGGGAGGCGGAAGATCCCCATTCCAAAAAAATGCAGATGTTTTTTATGGCGGCCTATAACCTGGACCGGTTCCGGAAGTTTGTCTTGGAGAGCACCTTTCTGGACCGTTTTAACATACCGGAAGAAAGGGGGCGGAAGATAAGAAGCGATGACGATGAACTCCTTCTTTTAGCCTTCCAATGGCTCGGCTTTTCCCTCTACGGTGACAAAGTCCTTACCGTCAAACACTAAATTTATGGGGCCGTCAACCGTTTAAAGATAATTGTAGTTTTTCATCTTCCTGTGTCCGGCCCTCAGCCTCCTTTAGAGAGAAGTAAATGATCTCTGAAAATGCCCTCGAACGGTTGGAATTCCCCAAATTCCTGCGCCTGGTCTCCGATCTTTCCCATTGCCCATCCACTAAGCAAAGCGTATTGCAGATCCGTCCCTTTGAGAACCTGGCCGACATTGAACAGAGGCAGGGTTTGATTGAGGAAATCAGAAAGCTTTCGGCCCTGGGAAGGCCCCTGCAATTTTTCCCTTTTGACGATCTGAGACCCTTTCTGGAAAAAGTCCGGCCGGCCGGGGCCGTTTTGGAACCTCTGGAATTGGCTTCTTTCATTCCGGTCCTGCAATTAAGCAAGTCCATTTCTTTACAAATAAAAGAGGCTGAGGCCGCTCCTCTTTTGAAAAACATGGTCCAGGCTATCGGAGGTTTTCCGGAGCTTTCGGCTTCCCTGGAACGGGCCTTGGATCCGGAAGGAAATGTCTTGGACCGCGCCTCAACCCTCCTGGTCGAGTTGAGGCAGGAAATTAGGCATTTAGAAGCCCAGATCAGAAAAAAACTGGAAGAGATCCTGCGCGAATCCCGGGTAGCCCCTTTTTTACAGGATGATTTTGTCACCCAGCGTTCCGGCCGCTGGGTCGTTCCGGTGCGGATGGATTCCAAGAACCAGATCCCCGGCGTGGTTCATGACCTCTCCAGGACCGGAGAAACGGCTTTCGTCGAGCCCTTGCAGATCATCGGTCCGGCCAACCAGCTGGGAAACCTGATGGCTGAGGAAAAGGCCGAGGTGATTCGCATCCTGCGCGAGCTGTCAACCATGGTTCGAAAGCGGGCCGATGAAATCGAAAAGGAGCTGGCCATCCTGGTCCACTTGGACCTGCTCCAGGGTCTGGCCCATATGGCCGATCGGCTTAAGATGGAACGACCTGAAGTCAGGGAGGGGAACCGGATTCAATTGATCAAGGCTCGCCACCCCTTGCTGGCTATTTCTTTTCAAACCAGGGGACAGCAGAAAACGGTTGTCCCCTTGACCTTTGAGCTGGGGGAGGAGAACCGGGTCATGGTCATCACCGGGGTCAATGCCGGCGGCAAGACCATCGCCTTAAAGACCACCGGATTGCTTTTACTCATGGCCCTCTCCGGCCTGCCGGTCCCGGCCGAATCCAGTTCCGTTTTTCCCTTGCTGGACGAACTCCTGGTCGACATCGGCGACGAACAGTCCATTGAAAGCAGCCTTTCCACCTTTTCCGCCCATATATCCAGGATAACAGGCATTTTGAACCGGGCTGACGAAAAAGCCCTGGTCCTGATGGATGAAATGGGCACCAGTACCGATCCCCTGGAAGGAGCGGCCATTGCCTGTGCCGTGCTGAAGGACTTGCAGGACAAAGGAGCCCTGATCCTGGCCACCACTCACCTGACCGAGATCAAGGGCTTTGTGCACCGAACCGAGGGAATGGTCAACGCCTCCATGGAGTTCGATCAAAAAACCCTGACCCCTCTCTATCGGATGCTTATGGGGGAGCCGGGCCAATCCCATGCCATAGAAATTGCCAGACAGTACGGGCTGCCGGAAAAGATCCTGGAAACGGCACTGAGGCTCTTGTCCGGTCGGGAAGAGGGTTTCGAAAAACTGGTGGCCGATTTGAATCAAAAAAGAAGAGACTATGAACAGGGCCTCGAAGAGTTAAAAAATCTTAAGGAAGAGGCCGCTGAAGAAAACCGGAAAAGAGAGTCCCTTCTGGCCGAGGCCCAGACCCGTCAAAAAGAGATCCTGGCCGCTGCTTATACCGAAGCCCTGGAAATCGCTTCCCGGACCAAACGAGAGATGAATCTTTTTCTGGAGGAAATGAAAAAGAAGGATAAGGCCGAACGCAAACGGGTTCTGCATAAATTGCGGGAGGAGGAAGCAGCCCTTTCCGGAAAACTGCGCCAAATCAGGGGAGAAGGGGAGGATGCACCGATCATCGAATCCCTGACCCCAGGGGACCGGGTCTTCGTCCGCTCCTTGAAGGGGAAAGCCGAGGTGGTCGAGGTCCTATTAAAGCATAACCGGGTGAAAGTAAGGGCTGAAGGCCGTGAAATAGAGGTTCCGGTATCCGATCTGGGACTAGGAGGAAAAGACCATTTTCCGGTGAAAACGGGTTCGGTGGGCACATCGATCTCCAGGGAAAGCATCCCCTCCCGCCTTCAACTCATTGGCCGGAGAGTGGATGACGCCCTTTCCGAGTTGGAACCCTTTTTAAACCATGCCTCCCTGGCCGGATTACAGGAGATCGTCATTATCCACGGCATCGGCACCGGGATACTGGCCCGGGCCGTGCGGGATTATCTAAAAAGCCATCCTTTGGCCAAAAACTTTAGAAAGGGGGATAGCTCCGAAGGTGGGGAAGGGGTGACCGTGGTTCGGCTGGAGTAAGGCAGATCGGGTTCCCTAAGAGCCCTCTTTTGCCTTCCTGCTTGTTTTCCCCTTCCCGGCCAGCCGTTCGGCGACTTTTTCCAGATAGATTTGGTCTTCTTCAAATAATGGGGAAACCCGGCGCATCATGTTCAGTTTCATGATCTGGAAGTTGAGTCGTCGTAAAAGCCGGTGTTTTTCTTCCAGGTCCTCCATGCCGGTCAGCATCTCCTTCAGCGTTACAATTTCTTTTTTCAGTTCCAGTTCCGGGGGCAGGCAGTCGGCGTTTTTTAATATTTTATAGGCCAGACGCAGGTCTTCGGGGATACCGCTCTCGTCTTCGAGTGGGAGAGGTTTTCCTTTACCGGGCAGATTGTCCAGTTCTCCGTTGCGAATGGCTTCCTGGATTTTTCGTTCAGCAATCAGATGGGAAAAAAACATAAAACCCTTCTACCTTCCCCCTACCTATTTGGTTAACCCCCGATCTTGGACATTTGACGTTGACATTTCCAGGGGAGAGGACTTGTTTGCAAAGGATGTTCCCGGGGCTTATGGGTGATGGCCTCCCGAATAACGGCCTCCAGCTCCTTATCCGAGGCACCGCTTCTCAAAGGCGAACGTAAATCGGTTTCATCTTCGGAAAAGAGGCAAACCCTCATTTTCCCCTCAGCGGTCAACCGAAGACGGTTGCAGGTGGGACAAAAATGATCACTGATCGGGCTGATCAACCCGATTTCCCCCCTGGCCCCGGCAAAGGACATTCGTTTGGCCGGCCCATCCAGTCCCTGCCCGTTCGCCGGATAAAGAGGTCCCAATGTTGTCAGGGTGTTAAAAACGTCCTCTGAGGAAAGAAACCTGTCGGCCTGCCAGCCGTTTTCCTGCCCGACCGGCATAAATTCTATGAATCGAATATGATAAGGTTTTTGCATGGAAAGGCGGCCGAAGGCCAGGATTTCATCATCATTGATCCCTTTCAAGGCCACGATATTGATCTTGATGGGTGAAAAGCCGATGCGTTCCGCTTCCTGAATTCCAGCCCAGACCTGATGAAAGAGATCGAAGCGGGTTATCCGGAAATACTTTTCGGGTTCCAGCGTATCCAGGCTGACGTTGATCCTTTTGACTCCGGAATCCCACAGGGCTTGAGCCTGTTCTGCCAGCAGCACCCCGTTGGTGGTCAGACTGATGTCCCGAACACCGGGGATCTCTTTCAGATTCTTGATCAACGCACTCACATTTTTTCGGACCAGGGGTTCCCCGCCGGTAAGCCGGATTTTTTCGATACCCAGGCCGACAACCAGTCGGGCCAAGCGGAGCAGTTCTTCATAAGAAAGGATATCCTCATGGGCGAGTTTAGGGACCCCATCTTCAGGCATGCAATAGATGCAGCGCAGGTTACAACGGTCGGTAAGGGAAATGCGTAGGTAATTGAGACGGCGGTTAAAGGGGTCCAGTAACATAAAAGACAGTCGGAATTTTTTCAGCTTGCAATATTATGTCATTTTTTACATAGTAGTTACTCTTTATCGATGTGTCAACTTTAATTATTCCCGGTGATTATGAAATCATTTTTTCAAGTAAAAACCTCGACAGAAATTTATCGTATTATTCAGGCCTTGCTCCGACTGCCCCTGGAACAGGTTTCTCTGTCGGAAGGATTGAATCGGGTCTTGGGGGAGGATCTGCTTTCTCCCGAGGATCTGCCCCATTTTTCAAGGGCCACCATGGATGGATATGCCGTCCGGGCCAAAGACACCTTTGGGGCCTCTGAATCCGTCCCGGCCCTGCTGACCCTGGAGGGAGAAATCGCCATGGGTCAAGAGGCTAAAGGCGCGATCATCCCCGGCCATTGTTACCGTATTGCCACCGGCGGGATGCTGCCCCCCGGGGCGGATGCCGTGGCCATGATCGAACATTCCCAGGTACTCGACCAAAAGACCATTGAGATTTTTAAGCCCGTCTCTCCGTTAGATTATGTTATCCAGGTTGGGGAAGATATTAAAAAGGATCACCTGGTATTACCGGCCGGTCAAAGGCTTCGTCCTCAGGATCTGGGAATACTGGCCGGTCTGGGTATTACAAAATTGCCGGTTTATCAACAGCCCAGGGTGGCGATCATCTCCACCGGAGATGAAATTACAGCCCTGGAAGACCGGCCCGGTCCCGGATGTATCCGGGACATCAATTCGGTCACCCTATCGGCCCTGTCCGCCCAATCCGGGGCCTTCCCGGTTTTTTTGGGGAGAACCGGGGATCAATTCAACGCGTTGAAATCCCTTTGTCAAAAAGGACTCGATCAGGCTCATATGCTCCTGATCTCCGGCGGCAGTTCCGTTGGGGCCAGGGATTATACCCTGGAAGTCATAAACAGCTTTCCAGGGGCTGAAATCCTGGCCCATGGCATTTCCATCAGTCCGGGAAAACCGACGATTTTGGCCAGAATCGGTGACAAAATCCTCTGGGGACTGCCCGGTCATGTGGTTTCTGCCATGATCGTCTTTACCCTTTTTGTCAAACCCTGTTTGAATCACTTGGAAGGGAATTCTATCAACCAGCCTTTTCGGGGACTGAAAGCCCGGATATCTCGAAATGTGGCTTCCGCTCAGGGGAGGGAGGATTATATCCGCGTCTCCCTCCAAAAAGGGAAGCAGGGATGGGAGGCAGTGCCGATCTTGGGGAAATCAGGCATTATCTCCACCATGGTTCGGGCCGACGGATTGATCCGCATCGACCAGAACTGCGAGGGTTTGGAAAAAGGGGAACCGGTGGAAGTAATGCTTTTTTAGGAAGACTCATGAAACGAAAAATATATCTGAATATGAAATCGCTGGAAGAGGCCCGGGAAATTTTTTTACATTGCCTGGATTTTGAAAGAATGTTGGACAAGGAAACGATTTCCACCGCAGAAGCTTTGGGCCGGATCTTGGCCGAACCGGTCTTTGCCCGCTTTTCTTCCCCCAACTTTCATGCCGCGGCTATGGACGGTATCGCCCTTTGGGCTGAAGACACCTTCGGTACCACCGTGGACCGGCCCAGACACCTACAAATCGGGCGGGAAGCTCATTGGATCAACACCGGTCATCCTCTTCCTCCAGGTACCAATGCCGTGGTTATGGTGGAACAGATCAACCTCATTGAAGAGGAGGTGGCCGAGATTCAAAGCGCTGCCTTCCCCTGGCAGTATGTGCGAAAAATGGGAGAAGATCTGGTGGCCACCGAACTGGTCCTGCCACAGGGGCATCGCATCAATGCCTATGACCTGGGGGCCTTAATCGCCGGCGGGATCTTTGAAATTCGGGTAGTCCGAAAGCCGAAGGTGATCTTGATACCTACGGGATCGGAACTGCTGGAGTGGCGAGGGATGGAGGGTTCGCGGTTACCGGCAGCAAAGGTCCCGGAATTCAATACCCTGATCCTTTCGGCCTTGGTGAAAGAGTGCGGCGGGGAACCCCTTCGACTGCCCATCGTGACCGACAAAGAAGAATTGATCCAAAAAAGTCTGGCTGAGGCCGCAGCTTCCGACTGTCAAATGGTCATTCTCAACGCCGGTTCCTCCTCCGGCAGTGAAGATTACAGCCTGACGGCTATTCAAAATCTGGGCCAGGTCCTGGTCCACGGGGTGACCATCATGCCCGGAAAACCGACCATCCTGGGGATCATCAAGGGGAAACCGGTCATCGGCAATCCCGGTTACCCGGTTTCCGCTGCCGTATCATTTGAACAGTTCGCCCGACCGCTGCTTTTTAAAATGCAAGGCCTTCTTGCTCCGGAACGGGCGAAAGTTGCGGTGTATCCGGCCCGTTCTTTCCCTTCCAAACTCGGCCAGGAGGAATTTTTAAGGGTCAATCTGGGTCGGGTGGGGGATAAAATCATCGCCAATCCCCTGCCCCGCGGGGCCGGGACGATCACCTCTCTGACCAAGGCCGACGGCATTATTCGTATTCCGGCAAATTCAGAAGGCATCAGCCAGGGGGAAGCGCTGCCGGCCGAATTGTTACGGGAGGCGGAGGTCCTGGACTGGACCGTAGTTATCGTCGGCAGTCATGACAATACCCTTGATCTTCTGGGAAATTTTCTGACCGTGCGCTATCCTCAATTCCGGCTGACTTCCAGCAATGTAGGCAGCACCGGAGGTTTGATGGCCATAAAAAGGGGGATCGCCCATCTGGCCGGTTCTCATCTGCTAGATCCGGAAAGCGGTGAATATAATGTTAGGGATATAAAAAAACTGATCCCCGATGTTCCGGTTAAGGCGATTAATCTGGTCCTGCGTCAGCAGGGGTTGATCCTGGCCAAGGGAAATCCAAAAAAGATTTCCGGACTGGAAGACCTGATCCGGGAGGATGTAACCTTTATCAACCGCCAAGCCGGTTCAGGGACCCGTATCCTGCTTGATTTCCGGCTAAAGGAATTGGGCCTTGAATCAGGGCAGATCCGCGGCTATGATGAGGACGAATTCACCCACATGGCCGTGGCCGTGGCCGTCCTGAGCGGCCGGGCCGATGTGGGACTGGGCATCTACGCCGCGGCCAAGGCCCTGGAATTGGATTTTATCCCGGTGGTTCAGGAACAGTATGACCTGATCATCCCGGAAAAATTTTTCCAGGAAGAAAAAATCCAAGCTTTGCTCTCGGTGGTCGGATCAACTGAGTTTCAAAAGGCGGTCCAGACCCTGGGAGGCTACGATCTGTCTCTGACCGGCAGGATGGTCTACGGATAATTTCCAACCAAATAGTGAAATTTTATTAATGCGCCTTAGAATCGAATGTTAGAGATAACTCCTCAGATTTTTGGTACAAGCATTTAAATGGAACCAGAAAGGAATTATTTTAATGGACCCTCAGGAAGTGATCAGTATTATCGAAGGCTTTATCCGAACCTCGTCGGAAAACTCTCTGAAGAATGCAGCCCGGGAACCGGCCTGGGATGAGGCCCTGGTAGGTTTTTCCTCCGGAGCTGATCCGATCTACCGGAGTTATAAGGAACACGTCGGCGATTTCCACTTCCTGCCCGAAGAGATCTTCAACCTGACTTTCCCCGAATCCCCCGCCAAGGCGGAGGAACTGACCGTCATCACCTGGGTCTTGCCGCAGCGGGAGGTGACCAAGGCCGACAACCGGGCCCAGGATTTCTATCCCTCGGAACGCTGGGTGCAGGCCCGTTTTCCGGGTGAAGATTTTAACGTCCTGCTGCGCAAGCATGTGGTTGAGGAACTGGAAAGCA
>JBFMBU010000105.1:0-17960 GCA_040755035.1 Thermodesulfobacteriota bacterium | reverse complement strand
GGCCCTGAACTATCAACGCCTTTCCTCCCGGGATTGGGTATTGCAAACCAGTACCCTCGATTCCAAACCGTTCCTGGCTGTTGATAGAAAAATTTCCACCCGCTGGACCACAGATCGGGCCCAAGTCCCGGGGGACTTTTATCAGATTGATCTGGGAAAAACGGAAACGGTTACCCGCTTGCGCCTCCTGGTCGGGAAGTCCAAAAACGATTTTCCCAGAAGGTTTACCGTGCACTTTTCCATGGACGGAAGGCAGTGGGAATTATTGAATCCAAAGATGACCCCGGTTTTGCTGAATTGGACCGGGGAAACCCTTTTAGAAGGCAGTGGGGACCTGGATTTTATCTTCCCGGCGGTTGCCATGCGTTATCTTAAAATCACCCAAACCGGCCAGGACCCTGAATATTACTGGTCGATTCATGAACTGGAACTCTACCGAAATGGGAATAAATCCTAAACAAGGGAGATAAAAGGATGGAACAAAAGACAATCCTGCCTTCCACAGAAGACCGTTTGACTCTGCGACCTTCCTGGAGGAGTTATTTTGTTTTCTATGCCGCCATCCTGATTTTCGGGATAGGACCGGCCATTAATCCCGAGGCGGGGATCAGCCGCCCGTTGGGCTTGTTGATTGCCGTAATCCTGGCCGGGTTTGTCTGGTTTCGCCGAAAAGCCGCTTATTATCGAATTACGAACCGGGAGATCAAAAAAGAAACCGGTCTTGGACGAAGGATCAAGGCCCAAAGCCTGCCCCTGGAGGAGGTCGCCGAAGTGGAAGTCCGGAGGGGGATCACCCACCGGTTCCTGGGGCTCGGTCATCTGGGAATACATTCCAAATCGAAAACCCATCCGGACCTGTGGTGGTATGGCGTGGAAGACCCTTTTTCCGTCAAAAAAAAGATCGAAAGTTTCCTGCCCCGGTCTTGATTCCGGGTAGGGCAGGATCCGTGACGTATAAATAGAATTCTGCGCATATTGGATAGAATTTGTTCTATTAACCGACTCATATTAGAAAAGACCCCCATGATCTTCTTATGTCTATATTATTCTGAGACCATTAATAATACGGAAAATTTGCCCGGATCAAAAGAGGAATTTTCGGTTTTCAAGTTTTGGTTTAGGCTGGTCCGGGTTGGGATTTGGCGGAAAGAAGTTCTTTAATGGTTTTTTCCAAAAGGTCTTTAGAGACCAGCCCATCGAAACGTTGATAGATTTTGCCTTCCTTGTCGATCAGAAATGTTGCGGGGATACCCATGACCCGGTAGTGATAAGCCACTTCCTCGTTCCCGATCAGAATCGGGTAAGGAATTTTCATTTTTTTTGTAAAATTTTTAATCACATGGGGAAATTCATCCGTGTCCATTGAAATTCCCACCATGGCCAAACCCCGTTTATTGTTTTCTTTGAAAATTTTTATTAACTCCGGAATTTCCTGACGACAAGGAGGGCACCAGGTGGCAAAAAAATTGACCAGGACCACCCGGCCACGAAAGTCGGACAAACTTACCTTCTTGGAATCCAGATTCTTTAAAGAAAAGTTTTTAGCCGGTTGAACCTGGGAGGCAGCAAGAGCAGAGGTCTGAAGGAGACGGTTAAATGGACTGATCACTATTCCGCAACCAACCAATATGAATAGAATACGTTTTAATAGAAAGTTCATGATACCCCTTATTTCTTTTTATTTTTCCTGTTGTTTCTTTTTAAGGATGAATCCAGTAGTTCCCTGACCTTCCTCAGCAGGTCCTCCTCCCGGTATGGTTTTTGGATGAATCCTCTCACCCCTTTTTTGATGATTTCCCCCACCCCGCCGTCAGTGCTATAGCCTGATGACAGTAATACCTTGATCCCGGGGTTTAGGGCCTTCAAGGCCAGAAAGGTTTCTTTTCCGTCCATCCCGGGCATGATAACATCCAGAATGACCAGATCTATACGGTTACCCCGGGCCTTGTATATCTCTAGGGCCTCTTCCCCCCGGGAAGCCGAGAGGATATTATAACCCATATCTTCCAATATGTCAGCCCCCAATTGGCGGATCATTTCTTCGTCGTCTACGATCAGGATGGTTTCCGAACCAGCGGAGGAGATCGGTGTCGGCTCCGGGGATGGGATTTCGGAAAGGGTCACATCCGGAAGGGCAGGCAGTATCAATTCAAAGGTGGTTCCGTATCCGGGTTGGCTCTTTACCTCAATAACGCCGCCATGGTTGTGAATGATTCCATAGACCATCGATAAACCGAGCCCTGTCCCTCTCCCCGGTTCTTTGGTGGTAAAAAAGGGTTCGAAGATCTGACCATGGATTTCCGGCGGCATTCCAATGCCGGTGTCGGAGAGGATAATGCTTATGTATTGGCCTTGTGGGTTCCCCCATTGCCGGAGTGAGAAATCATCCCCCGGGCAATGGTTGGCGGTGGTGATGGTCAGGGTTCCGCCTCCGGGCATGGCGTCCCGGGCATTGAGGCAGATATTAATCAAGGACTGTTGGAGCTGTGTTTCATCTCCTTCGATCAATTTCAGTTGAGGATCAAGTTGGACCTTTAGGCTGATCCGCTTGTCGATAGTTCGTTTTAGAAACTGAATCAGGTTCTGGACCAGGGCATTACAATTTATCCTTTTAACCTGGTATTTGCCCTTCCGGGCAAAACCCAGAAGCTGTTTAATCAATTCAGCGGCTTGTTCCGCAGATCTTTGAATATTCTGCAGGGAATGATATAGGGGATTTTGGGGGGCTATTTTCTTTTTGGCAAAGGTGGCATACCCCAATATTCCGCCCAAAAGGTTGTTGAAGTCGTGGGCGATTCCGCCGGCCAGGGTACCGATGGATTCCATCTTCTGGGCTTGGAGAAGCTGTTCCTCAAGCCTTTTTTGCTCGGTAATATCACGGGCGATCCCCATGGTGCCCAGGACTTGTCCTTTTTCATCCAATAAAGGGGCGGCGCTTCCGGCGAAAAAACGATACCTTCCGTCTTTGTGCCGAAATTGCAAGCGGATGTTTTCCACGTTTTTTTTGTTGTTGCGGACCTCTTTAAAGACCCCGATGAGGTAGGAATGTTCTTCGGGAGGGATGAAATCAATAAAGTATTTCCCTAAAACCTCTTTCTCTTCGTGGCCCAACGTTTTTTCCCAGCGGGGGCCGATATAATTAAACGAACCATCCATGGCCAGAGAAAAAATGATGTCCGGAATGCTCTCCACTAAGGAACGGTATTTGCCTTCCGAAGCCTTCAGCAACCCCTCGGATTGTTTCAGTTGTCGGACAGCCAGTTGATACCCGGGATTCCGGCTTTCAGGCGCTGGGATGACTGATTTTTTTGATAGGGATTTCCCTGAGTTGGCTGAGGTTGCCCTGACCATGGGTGATGGTCTCCTTCTTTACCGACAAAAATTGTCCTTAAAAATATTTATTTTCCGATATTTCAGGGACGGTGTCAAACTTTATGCGGCGATTTTGGTTGAAATTTCAGCACATCGATCGGGGCTAAGGCCAGGGGTACTGGGCCAGCATACCCGGACAGTAACATCAGCACAGCAGGCGGTGAGGTCTTTATCGACTTTTGTTTCCCTTTCAAAGACCGTTCCTATGGTTCCATTGGTCAATCCGGATTCCCCTTCCCCCTTGATATCTGAAAAAGGAAGGGTTTTTAGCAATTCCATTTTCTCCTGGGCTAATTGCAGGGCCGCGGTTCTGTTTTGGCAGCATAGATCGGCTTTCCGGGTCGAGAGAGACAGATGAAAAAGGGAGAAGAAACCGAAGGCTAAAATGCCCATGGCCATAATTAGTTCCAGGAGGGAGAAGCCGTTTTTTCGCATGATTCGCCCTTTTTCAAAAAGAGTTACCGTGGTTGGTGCAATTGAAAAAATACCCCTAAAGCCGAAACGATATCCTCAAGATTTTCTTTGGGAAAAATTTCTTTGATGCCTCTTTCCTGGAGATGCCGCGCTTCCAAAGGAAACATGGTAGGGGAAGCCAGGATAATAACGGGGATTTTCCGTGACAAGGCCAGGTTCAATAAATAAGGCCCCCGGATACCGGGAAAATCTAAAAGCACCAGCTCAAACATCCCGGAAAAGAGTGATTCAACGGCCTGGAAAAAAGTTTTCGCTTCCTGAAAAGAGCAGGATAGGCCGATTTTTCCGGTTTCTTCGACCAACTCGGTAAAAAACCGGGGATCATTATCGATGATCAAAATACGATTATGGGTCCCGATATTTTTAGGTTTCATCCCCTATCCTCTTTTAGAGAGTTCCTGCCCTATCTCCCGGAAGTCATCGCAAAAATGATACCAGAAGCAAGCGGTATTTCAGAACCTTCAGCGGCGGGAAAAATCGACCGGGGATTTCCTCAAAGCCTTTGTTTTTTCTTGAGGTTCAAGGAAAAAAATGGAAAGCGGGCTATAGGATTTGAAGAGGGGGCCGCCTAACATTTTTATTTCACGGATAAAAGCGGTAAAGAGATTTCCAGGTAGTGGTACCCTTTTGCTCATTCAAAAGAGAGGAGGACGAAAAGGCCCGGACAGGAAATGGAGAAGGTTTCATCTTGACAGGAAAGGAAGGATTGTTTTAGGCTTTTACCAATTTTTAATAGATGAGGTGGCCTGATGGAAACACTACCCTATACAGAAGAACACCGGATTTTCAGGGAGTCGGTGCGAAAATTCTTAGAAAAAGAGGTCTCCCCATTCGTTGAGGAATGGGAGGAAGCCGGCATCGTTCCCAAATCCGTTTGGCGGAAGATGGGAGAGCAGGGCTTCCTCTGTATGGGAGTACCCGAAGCCTATGGCGGGTTGGGGGCCGATTTTCTCTATTCGGTCATCCTGATGGAGGAACTGGCCCGGACCAATCATACCGGTTTGGCCGCTCCGCTGCACAGCGATATCATTGTCCCCTATATCAACGCTTTCGCTGCAGAAGATTTGAAGAAAAAATATCTTCCGCGATGCGTTTCCGGAGAGATCATTACCGCCATTGCCATGACCGAACCTAACACCGGTTCCGACCTGGCGGCCATCCGCACCCATTTTACGGAGACGGAAGAGGCTTTTGTCATTAACGGTCAAAAGACCTTTATTTCCAACGGCCTTAATTGTGATCTCCTGGTCCTGGCCGCCCGGGACCCAAGGGTGGATAACCCTCATGCCGCTTTATCTTTATTCCTGGTTCCAGCCGGGACCCCCGGCTTTGAAAAGGGGAAAAAGATCAAGAAGATCGGCTGGCACAGCCAGGATACGGCCGAGCTTTTCTTTTCGGATTGCCGGATTCCTAAAGACCATATTCTGGGGACCCAGGGTGCAGGCTTTTATCTGCTCATGGAGAAATTGCAGCAGGAGCGGCTGGTCTGTTCCATCAGCGCCCAGGCCGCTGCTGAGTACATACTGGAAATCACCCTGGCCTATGTCAAAGAGCGTACGGCCTTCGGCAAACCCATTTCCAAATTTCAGGCCAATCAATTTAAAATTGTGGAGATGGCCACCGAAATCAGATTGGGGCGGACCTTTCTGGACAAGTTGATTGTCGATCATATGGAAGGGAAAAATATTGTCACCGAAGTCTCCATGGCCAAGTTTTGGATCACCGATATGGCCCAACGGGTAGCCGATGGGTGCCTGCAGCTTCACGGAGGCTATGGTTATTGCGAGGAATACCCAATCGCCCGGGCCTGGAGGGACACCAGGGTCATGTCTATTTTTGCCGGGACCAATGAAATTATGAAAACGATCGTGGCCAAAACCATGGGATTATAATCCCAACGTTCAACCCGCTGTCTTTTGCTGCCGCAGGGAGAAAGGCTAATTCAATAATCCTTCCTCTCCCGAAAATTCAAAAGAGAAGGGTTCTGCAGAAATTATGCTTGAAGTATTTGTCGCTGAGGAGAATTATGCCCTGATGGAGGATTTCCTCAAGGCCTGGACCGATGATGCCAGGAGGGTCAAAGAGGCTTTTATCCGTTTAAAGACCTCCCTGGCCCTATGGTTAGGGGTCTCATTTTCTTTTCACTCCCGACCGGGAGTCAGCCATTCCTTCAGGGCCTTTTGGCCGGACCATGGTGAAAAGGAAGGGAGACTGGTGGGCTTAATTGATATTGTTGATGATGATCCGGAGAACCGCTGGCTTTCGGTCTGTTTTTACAGTGACACGGTTTCAGATCCGGAAGAGGCCGGGAATTTGTTGCCGGGGGGACTGTTGGGAGAGGATGGGTATTGTTTCGATTTGTTTGAATATGATGAAGGGCTCTTATCCTACCTGGAAGAGAGAATAGACGAGGCCTTTACTAACAGTGAACAAGCTGTTAAGGAGCAACCAGGGGGAGGGTAATAGTCAACCGGATACGATGATTTTCTTCCTGAGAGACCTGGATTTTCCCGCTATGTTTATGAATGATCACTTTGGACAGGGAGACATCCGGTAGATCCGATTCGTTTAGGTGTTTCTCAGCGAAGACATCCAAAGCGAATGGAAAAAAGTAGTGGTCCATATCCTCCCGGGAAAAGGCAGAAACCGGAAAGGTCAAGCGCAGGATTGCGGTTTCGGTGTTTTTATGAGTGGTGACTTCCAGGGTCCCGGAACGATCCATGCGCTCCCAGGTGTTTTCCAGCAGGTTGAGCAAGGCTTTTCCGAGAAGGACCTCATCTAAAGGGACCAATCCCAAATCCGGGTCCAGGTTGATTGTCAGAACCTGAGGTGGATTCTTTTTTTTCTGCATTTCAATTATTTTTAAGACCAAGGGATTGAACGGACGAGGTTGAAGGTTGACGGCCTGGGGAGAAATGAACGTCAGCATCATGTTTAAGATTTTTTCCAGTTTCTGGACCTCTTCAACAATCATACGGCTTTTTTCCGCTCGGGTATTGTCCGTATCAAAGGACTTGGCGATCCGGCGGGCCAGCCCCCCGATGGAAGTCAGCGGGTTTCGTAATTCATGGGCCAAGCGGGAGGAAATCTGACCCAGGGTTTCCAGTTCCTGGGCTTGAAGATTTTTTTCCTGAAGTTCCTTTTGAGCCGTGACATCGATAATGATACCATCGAGGCGAAAAAAATCCCTGGTTTCACTTGGTACCGGCACCGCATGGTCAAAACAATAAATCACCCCGCCGTTTTGATGGATGAGCCGGTATTCGGTGTGCATTTCCTGCTTTTCTTCTAAACTCTTTTTCCGCAAAGCCGTGACCCGGGGTCGGTCTTCGGGATGGATGTACGCGGCCCATTGTTCGAAAGTTCCATTTAATTGTTGGGGAGGAAGTCCTATCATTTGTTCGGTTGCCCGGTTTAAAAACATGGTCTGGCCGTCGGCCTTGAGCATGTAAACGATCATGGGAACGTTTTCCACCAGTGTGCGGTAGGTTCTTTCCGATTCCTTTAAACTCCGGGTTCGCTGCTCGACCATCATTTCCAGATTTTGGGCGTATTCCTTGAGCCTGAGTTGGGAGGCGTCCAAAGACCGCAGCATCTGATTGATGGCCCGGGCCATAACATCCAATTCATCCCCGCTTTTTTCCGGCAGGCGAAAATTTCTTCGGCCGGCAGCGACCTCTTCTGCTCCCTTGACGACCTCGTTGATACGACGGGTGAAAAGGACGGCCACAAACCAGACAAAGGCGATGGAGAGCAACAGCCCGGCTAACCCCAGACCCGCAGTCACCCAGGCATAGCGTTGAAGCAGGGCTAAGGTCGGGCCGCGGTCCACGCTGATTTTCACCAGGCCGATGATTTGACCGGAAAAATCCTTCAGCGGCCCTCTGATAACGGCAATTTTTCGATTTCCTAATGATTCTGGCGAGACCCTTATCTCAGCGCTGCGAAGCAGTCGTAAGAAGGAGTCGGCCGAAGTTAACGAAGGGGTCTGCGTGGAAGCAAAAATACGGGGACGGTCTTTTCGCTTCTTTTCAGGAAGAAAAAGGTCGATATCCACTTGATATTTTTTTTTGAACTCCTCCAGCAAAAGCTGTCCCAGAGATAATCCAATTTCTACGGTACCCACTTGTTTGCCCTGGTGAAAAACCGGGGCCACACCGCGTATGCTGAGGCCGGTAAGACCCGTTTCAATCCCTCCTACACCCATAGCGGTTTCTCTGGCCCGGTTGATGGTCGGCCGTTGACCGCTGAGGTCATCCCCGTACCGGCCAGGCGCGTGAACCCTGAGGAAGGATACGGCCGGAGGGATATGGTAATGGAATTGCTGAACCCCAAAATCTTGGGAAAGAATTTTAAAGGCCGGGGCGGAAAAGGCCAGCAATCGGGAGCGATCCCGACGGGCCAGGGCCGCGGCTACTTCAGGGTTCCCGGAGGTCAGATAGGCCAGACTCAAGGCCATATTCTTTTTTAATTCGATATCGTTTAAGAAACCCTGATAAAGATTTCTGAGACGTTGTTCTTCGTCAACATGGATCAGACGGGATTGAAAGCGGTAAGAGACCAGAAACAACGTCGCGGCTCCCATGGCCGCCAGAAAAAGAAAAGGAATGACCAGCTTCCATTTCAGGCTGATGTTGTTAAGGTGTTTAAAATTCATAACGGTCGATGATGAATGCGGAATATATGCCTGGCAGAATCGGTGCTGCTCTCCTTGTCGGTGGTTTAATCCATCCAATCAATGGTATTGACCAAAAAAACAAAGGCCCGGTCCGGTTTAGGATAGTAAACGGTGTATCTATGGGAAGTCAACCGGGAAATTAGGGGCATAGGAATGGAACTCTAGGCAAATGGGATAGTTCTCATTCGTAAATTCGAGTTTCCGGATAGACCCAAGATAGAATTTTTTCAAAAACAAGAGCTATTAGCGGACCGAAGGAGGAATTCTCGGATTTCCGATTTTGACCCCGGCTGGTCCGGATTGGGGCTGTTCATGGACGAAGCCCGGGAAAGGAATCTCAAATTCGGAAGTTTAAAACCTGTTAATAAAATGGGTTACTTCTTTTATCTTTTGCCGTTGACAGAAAAAATGGGTTTACTATAGTGTTAAGAAGAGAAAAGGGAGATCTTGTTGTGGTTCAAATCACCAGCGAATTTCAAGTATTTGTCAAGGCTGGCGGACCGGTCTGCAACCTGGGATGCCGCTACTGTTATTATCTAAAAAAAGAGGCCCTTTTCCCGGACGGGGAGGGATTCCGGATGGACGAGACCCTGCTGGAAGAGTACATCCGGCAGCATATCGAGGCTCATCCCGGTCCGTCGGTAAACTTCTCCTGGCACGGCGGTGAGCCCACCCTTTTAGGATTGGAGTACTTCAAAAAAATCGTTGCCCTCCAACACAAGCATAAACCGCCGGAGAAATCCATCGCCAACGGTCTTCAAACCAACGGCACCCTTTTGGATGATGTTTGGTGCCGTTTTTTTGCCGCGGAAAAGTTCAACGTCGGCCTCAGCCTGGACGGACCTCAGGAATTTCATGACCAAAACCGGGTCACCAAAGGACAGGAACCGACCTATGCCCGGGTTATTCGCGGCTATGAACTGCTCCAAAAACACGGGGTTCCCTGTGATTTGCTGTGTGTGGTTCATGCCGGAAATGTCGTTCAACCGATCCGGGTTTACCGGTTCTTCAAACAAATCAAAGCCCGGTATCTGACGTTTTTGCCCCTGGTGGAACGGGTAATATCCTCCAATACGGCCGTCACTTCCCTTTCCGTGTCTTCCGAGGCCTGGGGGGAATTTCTCTGCACTGTATTCGACGAATGGAAAGCCGAGGATATCGGCCGGGTTCAGGTCCAGATCTTTGAAGAAGCGGCCAGGACCGCTTTCGGGCAGGAGCACGCCCTGTGCATTTTTCGAAAAACCTGCGGGGAGATCCCGGTCATCGAACACAACGGGGATTTTTATTCCTGCGATCATTTCGTGGATGAAGACCATCGTTTGGCAAATATCCGGGAAACCTCCCTGGCCGAATTACTGGAAAGTCCGGAGCAAAGGGGCTTTGGGCAGGCCAAGTGGGACCAGCTCCCGGAGTATTGCCGGAAGTGCGAAGTCTTGCCAATGTGTTATGGGGGATGCCCCAAAGACCGCTTTCTTCGAACGCCGGGTGGAGAGGAGGGCTTGAATTATCTCTGCGCCGGGTATAGGCGGTTTTTCAGCCATTGCCGGCCTTTTGTGGAGCAGGTTTCGGCGCTCTGGCGCGAACGGCAATACAGACCCCCGCAGTCAACGGGGCAGAAGGAACCAAGGACAACCTTTTTAAAAGTGGGTCGCAATGATCCCTGTCCCTGCGGCAGCGGATTGAAGTATAAAAAGTGCTGCCTGGGGAAGTAAGGGGGACCAGGCCTCGATTCTCTATTGGGGAAAGAGCTTTTTCCCCTCAAGCTTTTCCCGGCAACCCCCGACCCGGACCAGCCGGAACCAAAATTGGAAATCCGATTATTCTTTATTCGGTCCGGGTAAATTTTCCATTTTGGAATAAATTTTATCCAATTGGCGTAGAATTCTATTCTTAAGTCACTAACTCGTAACCCGCAACAAAACAAATCTCAGTAATTCCGGACCCTACTTTAGTTTTTCTTTAAAAAAGGCTATGGTTCGCCCCCAAGCCAGTTCGGCGGCCTCTTTATTGTAGCGGACCGGATTGGTGTCGTTATTGAAGGCATGCTGGGCCCCGGGATACATATATAGCTTGTAATTTACAGCGGCTTTTTTTAGGGCTTCTTCAAAAGCCGGTATGGCAGGGTTGATAAAGGGATCCGTTCCGGCATAGTGCAGCAAAAGAGGGATTTTTATTTTCGGAACATCCTCGGAAGCCGGGGGGCGGCCGTAATAGGGTACGGCGGCGGTCAGGTCCGGCGAATGGACAGCCATTTGATTGGCCATGGCCCCTCCCCAACAAAATCCCACCACCCCGACCTTGCCGCTGGAAACCGGATGGGTCTTTAAGAACTTCACCGCCGCCAGGTAATTTTGAACGGTGGCGGCCAGATCCAGTTTTTGAATCATAGCCGGGCCTTTTTCCTGATTTTCCGGGGTCCCTCCCAAAGGCGTCAGGGCGTCAGGGGCCACGGCCCAGAAACCCTCCAGGGCCAGCCGTCTGGACACCTCTTCGATATGAGGCACCAGTCCGCGGTTTTCATGGATGACCAGGACGGCAGGCAGTTTCCCCTCTTTTTTGGGTTTGGCGGAATAGGCCCGGATCTCTCCGGCCGGCCCACTGTATTTTAAATATTCCGTGATCAAGCGGGAATCATCTTTGGGAAAAATCTGGGCCAGAGCGGATGTGTTTTCCATTAAGGGCAAGAGAGCACCTGCGGCCGCAGCCCCTCCGACCAAACCTCCCATCCGTTTCAGAAAGTCTCGGCGGTCAATGTTTCCTTGGGAAAGGTCAGAGGTGCTTTTGGATTTTCGGGGTTCCATAACCATTCTCCTTTCGTCTAATGAATATTCCGATTATTGAACGTCTTCAAGGTAAAATCAAGCCCAATTTGAACGACTTCTTGACTACCCTATCCCCTTTGCCTATACTTTTAAGCACCCTGACGAAATCATTACCCAATCAAGGAGGTAAGACCATGTATGAAGGATTGATTGCTGAAACCGTGGGTTTTTACGGACATAATGGGGATGCCATTGAAGGTTATCTGGCCCGACCCTTGGGCACTGGACCCTTCCCGGGGGTAATGGTTATCCATCACATGCCCGGCTGGGATGAGGCCACCAAAGAAATTACCCGGAAATTTGCCTTTCATGGCTATGCCGCCTTTTGCCCCCATCTCCACCACCGGGAGGGACCGGGCACACCGGAAGAAATTATGGCCAAGGTCTGGAAGGCCGGTCTGGTTCCTGATGAGCGCTTTCTGGGCGATCTGGAAGCGGCTTTGCGTTATCTGGAACTGCAACCCTTTTACAACGGCAAAGTCGGCATTATCGGGTATTGTTCCGGGGGAAGGCAGGTCTATCTGGCGGCCTGTACGATTCCTCGCCTCAATGCCGCCGTGGACTGTTATGGGGGGAGGGTGGTGGCCAAACCCGAGGAACTGACCGAGCGGCAGCCGGTAGCCCCCATTGACTTGACCAAGGATCTGGCTTGTCCCCTGCTGGGGCTATTCGGCGCTGAAGACAAAAACCCGGCGCCTGAACACGTCCAACGGATGGAGGAGGAATTGAAGCGGTATAACAAGACGTATGAATTCCACACTTATGAAAATGCCGGCCATGCCTTTTTTTCCGTAGACCGGCCCAGTTACCGGGTTGAGGCTGCGGTGGACGGGTGGAAAAAGATCTTTGCCTTCTATGAAAAATATCTGAAGACCCCCTAAGAACCACCAGGTGATTGATCCCCTTGAAGGTCTTGGGCTCCTTGAGGAGATTAACCAGTAAAAAAAGGGCCCATCTCTGATGGGCCCTTTGAGGAAACAAGGATTAAAAAAGCCTGCCGGTCCAAGTGCTTATTTCTTTTTTGGTTCTTCTTTCTTAGCCTCGGATTTTTTCCCGGTGTCCTTGACCTCGACGGTGGCCGCTTTCATGGTGTATTCAATGGTCACCTTGGAGCCGACTTTCAGGTCGCCGGTCACTTTAGTGGCGGCATCCTTGGCGATCTCCCATTTTTCTTTGCCCTTTTCCACGGTAATGATGTTATCCTTGATTTCCAGGACCGGGCCGGTGACCTGATAGGTTTTAGGACCGGCGGCCAAAGCCAGAGACGTACAAATCATTACTGCGGCCAATACCAAAAGAAGTTTCTTCATTTTTTATCCTCCTTGAAAAGTTTTTATACAGAAAGAAGACCTCTTTGGGCCCGCTTACTGAACGGAAATATGGTCTTTTATCTTATTGAAGGTCCCTTCTTTAATCCCTTTGACCTTCATCAAGTCTTCCGGTTTTTTATACGGTCGTCCGGCAATGATAGCCTGGGCCTTGGATGGCCCGATTTCCGGCAGGAGTTCTATCTGTTCCTTGGAAGCGGTATTGATATTAATTTTTTGGCCAGGAGCCAGTTTGGCCGGTGCCTGGGCGGCGGCCTTGGGCTTTGGCTTATCACTCGCCTGGGATGCGGCCGGCTTTGTTTCTGAGGTCTTTGGGGCTGGGCTGACAGCCGCCTTGATCTCTGCCCCCGGTTGGGCCGATGGTCCTGCCGGTCCTAATTTGACCAGGGGCTTCAGGGATTCGATGGTTTTTTCGGAAAGGCCGGCCTTTTTCAATTCATCGAAGGATTTAAAAGGCCGGTTTTCGATAATCTTCTTGGCCGTAGCCGGTCCGATTCCTTTGAGGGATTCTATGTCTTTTTGTGGAGCGGAGTTTAAATCAGTCAGGGTTTTGGTAGTCTGGGCCATGACAAGACCTAAAGAAAAAGAAAAAATAAAAGCAATCAATACTGCAAAAAAAAGAATATTACTCGAATTAGTATGTTTTCTTTCTTTCCACATAAACTCCTCCTTTTCTAAAAATTTATAATAATTTAAAATACTTTTAGCTAAATCTCACCTCCCTTCCTTAAAATATGGGAGCAATTTTCTCAGAGGGGGGAGTGATTGTCAATGAGATTTTTTGTCCGATGCTTTGATTGGTTCTAAACCGGAAATTTGAATTTCCGGTTGGAATCCAATCAGGTTTGTGTAGTTCTTCAATCACTTCAACCAATCGGAAATGATTACCGAACCAGCCGGATCGAAAGGGTTGGTACGCAAGGCCAGAGAAAAAAGGAGGGGGTAGGGGAAGGTGGCCTAAATAACCTCTCCTTCGGGGTCAAGGACAAATCCGAGGTTGACTTTTCTTGAAGAAAAAGGGAAAAATAGGCAACAAAAACACTTGGTAGAGGGGAGGCCATTATGGGCAAATTGGAAGGCAAAGTTGCTATTGTCACCGGCGCCAGTCGGGGGATCGGTAAAGCGGTGAGCCTTTTATTCGCCGCTGAAGGAGCGCAGGTGGTCTGCGCCGCTCGCACCTTGGAGGAGGGAGGTCATGCCCTGGGCGGGTCCACCAATGAAACCGTGGCTGAAATAATTAAAGCCGGAGGAAAGGCCATCAGTGTTCAGGCCGATGTAAGTTCCGAGGCCAGTTGTGACAATCTGGTCAATACGGCCCGCAAGGCCTTCGGGCCGGTGGATGTCCTGGTCAATAATGCCGCCCTGAACTATTACATCCCGATCAAAGACTATCCGGTGCAGCGCTGGGTTCGGGCTTTCGCCGTTAACGTCCACGGGCCTTTTATGCTTTCACAAAAGGTCCTGTCGGATATGATCGAACGAGGCCAGGGGGCCATCGTCAACGTTTCCTCCGGGGCGGCCATCGGTCCGGGACGCGGGCCTTATAAAAATCCTGGGACCGGCGGGACCATGTATGGGGCCAGTAAGGCGGCCCTGGAACGGTTCACCCAGGGTCTGGCCCAGGAGGTTTACCCTTACGGGATTTCAGTTGCCTGTCTCTCCCCTTCTAAAGTGGTCCCCACACCCGGGACCGTCTATCACAAACTGGTGACAGGATATGATGATCCTCGTGGGGAACCCCCCGAAATCATGGCTCGGGCCATACTCTTATTAGCTACGGAGCCTTTGGATAAGATCACAGGCCGGGTCACCTACAGCCAGGCTATTTTGAAAGAATTCGGCTGGATCGGCAAGGCCGAAGGCCGCGGGATAGATATTTTAGGGACGGGATATAGTCAGATCTGATATTCGAAGCCCCGTCCATAATGTTCATGGGATTTCATTTTTTTTCAAGATTGAACATAATTTGTCCGATGGGAAGGGAGTAAACCCAATGCTTGGAGCAAGGTCGGGTTGAATAACCTGTCTTTTTCACTATGGATAAAGGAGCAGTTGTTTTTTCCCTTTAACTTATTGTAATTGGTATAAATATTGCAAATTTTCATTGAAGTGGATAGCCGCCTATATGGAAGTAACGGAATAATCAAAGCTACTTCCGGTTTCAGCAGCGGAACACCGTGGGGAGGTGATGGGGGATGGACAAAAAGAAGCTACTAAAAACAACGTTCATTTGGGTATTCGGACTCCTATTCCTTACGGTCTGTTCCAGCTTTGGAGAAGTGACCTCTCAAAGGCCTTCCGGGTTTCGTTTGACGGGAACATCTGGGTATCCGGTACTGGACTCCTTCGGGATAAAAAAAATGAAGCCTACCCTTCCCGGAGGAAGAGAATGGTTAAATAAATGGAATACCGGCCCGGAGCGAGTCCTTGATTCAGGCGATCGGGATCCCTACGATGCCGAATTTATCGTCCGTGGGGACGGCCAGGTTTTTATCAACGGAGCCGGGATAGCTACTATGTCGGGAACGGCCCCGCGGATGTACGTTTATGATGAAGCCCGGGCGAAGAAGTGGAATAATGTAGAGGTAACCTTTTATGGTCGACGTGTGTCCGAAATGCCTTTTCCCACAAGCTATCGCGGATTTGTTTGTGGAACCCGATCTGAGCATCAGGATGCGGCTAATACGGCCTCTGGCATCCTTTCCCCCTGTAAAGGGAGAACCTATTACGGGAAGCTCCTTTATGATGGCCGTGTGCTGTTTCAAAAAGAGATCCAGCATAACAGTGACAATGGTTACAGCCTGAATGTTCCCAACGATGAAAAACTCTACTGGAATACCCCGGACCGTTCCCTGCCGGTAGGGGAATGGGTGGGTTATAAACTCATCGTTCAAACCGTCAATAACGGGCGAAATGTCTGGCTTAGGCTTTACCGGGATGTAACCGACGGCAGGGATGGAGGGGATTGGCAGTTATTGATACAATATATCGACCAAGGAGGCTGGACCAACCCGGATCTGACCCTCTCCCTGCTGCGGGCCGCCTGCCCGAATGATGCCCCGTCAGCGGTCGACGAGGTTCTCCTTGGCCCCGGAACTTCAACCTTTATCCGAAACGACAACATTCTGGCGGCGGATTATAAAAAATTCAGTATCAGGGAAATAGCCCCAGCGGATTGATCGAGAACGAATCAACCTTTCTTTCGATCTTAGGATTCTTCACCCTCTTTCCTCTTGATAATCTTTTTTCCCTATCTTATATTTTTTTAAACAGGGCGGTGGTGTCCTGGGGGATATAAAAAAATGAGGTTTCAGCACCCTTAGACATAGAATCAATGAATTCAAGGTTCCTGTTGGGTTTTTCCCTCGTTGTCTCGCTCCTGATTCTGGTAGCTTGCGGCCGCCAAAAGGAATACGTCCGTCCGGGGTCGATAGGCTCTTGGGTGGTCTATTGGGACGGCCTTCGGGGTATGAAAGAGCTGGAAACTTATGGAAACCTTTTCGACAGGGTCTCTCTTTTCGGTTTTGAAATAGGGGAAGACGGAAAGCCGCAATCCGCCCCGGGACTGCAAGGGTTGATCCCCAGGTTTATCGAATTATCCAAAGAAAAGGGTTTTTCTCCCTGGGTAACGCTGGTCAACGATTGGCGGGGTTCGGAGAAAGTGATCCTGAAAGAAACAACAACGTTGGGGCGAATCCTTTCTGATAATAAAGAGAGGCGAAAACAGGTCAGGGCCATTGTCGATCTGGTGGCAGCAGATGGTTTTTCCGGACTCGACCTGGATTATGAGGGTTTTTCAAACCGAGACCGACCGTTTCTGGACCCTTTTATTTCCGAGCTGTCAGCGGAATTGAAGAAAAAGGGATTGGGTTTCACTGTTGTAGTGGAACCCCGTAAAGACCGCTATCTTCCTCCAACCGGGACCGTTTCCCTCATCGTGATGGGATACAACCTCCATGGCCCTCATAATGGACCCGGACCGCGGGCTACCCCAAAATTTCTTAGGTCTTTAAGGTCGAGGGGCCAGGGCGATACTTCAGGAAAACCGGTCCTGGCCCTGGCCGTGGGTGGTTTTGTTTGGGGCAAGAATAATAAAGTCAAGCCACTGGATTGGAAAACGGGCAATGAACAAGGGGAAAAAGCTCCCGAAAAAGGCCGGGGGACCGGGGACGTCCCTTACGCCAGGCTGGGGGATGGAAGCCTCATCTGGTATGATGACCCAAAAAGCCTTGCCGCCAAATGGAAGGCTTCTGCGGACGGATTCAAAGGATTGATGATTTGGCGGCTGGGCGGGAATGATGACCGATTGTTCCATTGGCTGGGAACATTAAAAAAATAAAATCTGGGGTGTCAATCGATTATGAAAAGGAAAAATTGGATTATTGCTCTGGGTCTATTATTCCTGGCCGGAACAGGATGGGCAGAGGTGAAGAAGGGAGCCCTGGTCTTGTCTTTTGACGACGGATACCCCAGTTGGATTCAAATCATCGCTCCGGAACTGGCCAAGGTCGGAGGCAAGGCCACCGGCTTTGTCAACAACCAGCGGATCAACAACAAGTTTATCAGTTTTGAAGACCTGCGCACCCTGCAAAACCAGTATGGCTGGGAGATCGGCACTCATACCTATCATCATTTCAATGCTGTGGAATATGTAAGGCAAAAAGGATTGGAGACCTGGGCCGCCGAAGAGATGGACCGTTCCGTAAAGGAGCTGACGGCTCAGGGATTACAAGTCCGTTCTCTGGTCTTCCCTTTTAATGTTTATAATCAAGCCTTGAGTGAAAAGGTGAGGGAGAAGTTTACCAGCTTTCGCCGTCGGGGGGAACAATTTCCTTTAGCCGAGGGGAGAGGGGCCGACGGATCCATGCCCGGAAAGGGAATTGATCTGGCCGGCTATGTACCCCTGGATTTACTTTTTCAGTGGATAGAATATACCCATTCGCAAAATAAACTGCTTTTTTTATATGGCCATGACGTCTTGCCGGATGAACACTTTTTTGAAGGTCGGGTAGCCTCGGTAGGTTCGGATAGCGTTTTCGCTCTGGAAGAAATTCCTTTCGCAGAAAAGGAAGGGGTCTGTCTGGTTCCGGATAAAGAACGAAAAGCTCAGGGTAATCCCCTGAGGGTAAACAAAATCGAAGGGAAAATCATAAAGGCCTCCCCTACCGATTTGAGACGTTTAACCGCTCCCGGAGCCACTTTTATCCTTGGTCCCTGTTATGGTACTCCGCTCAGTTATTTTCAGAAAGCAATCACCTTCGCTTCGTCCAGATTAAAATTCCTGAC
>JBFMBU010000104.1:0-29422 GCA_040755035.1 Thermodesulfobacteriota bacterium | reverse complement strand
CTGTCGCTTGATCTGGTCGGGACCGCCGCCAATGAGGTTTTTCTCCTGGATATCCCGATAGCGTCTGATCGCTTCCTGCATCCGTTCTCCCATGTCATAACTCCAATCATCCCCCCCTCCCTCACCCTCCCCCTCAAGGGGGGTGGGCAGGAGTGGGAGTGGCATTAAGCCGGTTTAATAAAGCGTTTTTTATCCGGAAGTTCTTCCGTCTTGTTGGCTGCGGCATGAAGGGCCTTGATAATATGAATGCGGGTGTCTCTGGGGTCAATAACCTCATGAACCGTGTAATAAGTGGTAAAGGCCCGCCCCATGTTCATGACACTGAATTGTTCCTTGAGGGGAATAAGCAAGGCATTATAGAGCTCTTCGTATTTTCCCTCTTCCCTGGCCTTGGCCAGCTCCTTGTTGAAAATGGCCTGGACGATTGCCTCCGGCCCGGTGGGAGCGAACTCGGTCGTAGGCCAGCCGAAAATGAAATCGGGTCCCATCTTGCTGCAACCCATGGTAATGTTGGACCCGCCGTAAGAACGCCTCAAGACCAGGGTGACCTTGGGATTGGTCAGATGGCTGTAGCCATGAAGGTTTTTGGCTCCATGTCGGATGACACCCATTCGTTCCCATTTATCCCCCGGGGGATAGGCCGTGGTATCGGAAATAGTCAGGAGCGGAATAGTAAAGGCGTCTAAGAACATCATGAATTTGTCATATTTATCAGAGGAATCGGGTTCCATGATTCCGCTCAGTTCGTCCGGATTGCTGGCGGCGATACCGGTGACCAGGCCGTCGAATCGGGCGAATCCGATGATCAGGTTAGGGGCGAAGTCTGCTTTTATTTCAAAAAATTCCCCGTTGTCCGAGATCAACTCAATCACTTCATGCATATCATAGGTAAACTTCGGGTTATTCGGCATGACCTCCAGGAGGGCTTCTTCCCTTCGTTTCGGATCATCGGAGGATTTTACGGGAGTCGGTTTTTCCCAGCAGTTCTGGGGAATGAAGCCAAGAATTTTTTGGGCCAACTCGAGGGCTTCTTCATCACTGTCGGCTATTAGATCGCACTGGCCGGCCTTAACCATATGAAATTCGGCGGAACCCGCGTCTTCCGACTCTATTGCTCCCCCCAGCCATAAAAAGCCCGTTCTTTGATTCATAATCAGAAAATCGGACAACGCTGCGATTTGACTGAAAGGACCGGTACAAGGTCCCAGGAGCAGGGTGATTTGGGGAATGATGCCGGAATAGAGACTGTAGTTTCTGATCAGACGGCCCAAGCCGTTCAGTCCGAGCATTCCACCCTTGAAAGATAATCGTGAACCGGCCGAATCAATGATCCCGATCAGTGGAATTTTTTCCTGCCCCGCTATTTGAACCAGTTCGGCGATTTTCCAGACCCCCTGATCCCCGATAGATCCGGACATTACCGTAAAATCCAGAGAATAAAGGGCGGTCAGTCGACCGTTAATTTTCCCGATACCCATAACCACCCCATCGGCAGGACTGGCCTTCGGATTCGATACCTTGCTGTTATAGGGATCTCTAACCAAAGAACCCAACTCTTCAAAACTGTCCGGATCCAACAGCCTCTGGATCCTTTCCCGGGCAGTAAGTTTGCCCAAACCGTGTTGAACCGCGATACGATCCGGCCCTCCGCCCATCTGATTCTCTTCCCGGTTCTTGGCAAGCCGTTTCAGATAGCTGTCCATCCACTCGCCCATAAGTAGCTCCTTATAAAAAAGGTTAAGGTTCGAGGTCTAAGGTTTAAGGTAACACCCTTAAACAAGTACTAAGACTTCATCCTGATAATCCTTAAACCTTTAACCCATTTTTAATTTAAATTTCTATCACAAACATGAGATCACCATCCTTCAAGGGTTTCTCATTTTCAGCGATAATCTCGAGTATCGTCCCGTCAACCGGGGATTTTATCTTTTGAAAAACCTTCATGGTCTCCAACAAAGCCAGAATCTGTTTTTTAATGACCCGGTCACCGATTTCCACATAGGGAGCCGCTTCCGGTCCGGATTTTCGGTAAAACACCCCGGACATGGGGGCCTTGACCTCCACCCGTTTTCCATTGTCACTCATTTACTATAGGCCTCCTAATTCCATTAGAATTTTAAATATCAAGAAAGGTGGATAGACTGAAGAGCGAAGGTTGAAGGAAAAACCAAAATTATATAAGACTTAACAAAAAGATTTTTCTTCAGTCTTCAGTCTTCAGCCTAATACTGTATGGTTTATTTGGCAACCACTGTTTCCGGAAGCTTTCGGGTTAAAACCTCCACCGCCTCTTCCACCATATCTTCCACGATTCTTGCCGCCGGTTTAATCTCGCTAATCATTCCGGCCACCTGTCCGGAAAAGGGTCCCATGAATTCTTTCTTTTCCGCCTTGTTGAACATTTCCGCCATGGCCGAGGCAAATAGAACCTGAATAGGAAAAGGTAAAGGCTCTAACCCCGATTGTTCCCAGAGATCATGAAGGCGGTTGGCAATGGTCCGGGAGGTCTTCCCGGTGTAGAGATAAGACCTTCGGGTGTCTTCATCGGTGGCTTCCAGGATCGTTTCTTTTTGAATGGGCAGGGCCCCCCCTTCGACCGTAGCCAGGAATCGGGTCCCTACCCAGACCCCCACACAGCCTATGGCCAGGGCGGCTGCCAGGCCCCGGCCATCACCGATACCGCCCGCGGCCAGGACCGGTGTCGGGGCACAGGCATCCACCGCCTGGGGCCATAAGGCCATGGACCCGATTCTCCCGGTGTGACCTCCACCCTCATGTCCCTGGGCCACAACCAGATCGGCCCCTCCCTGGGCGATCCTTCGGGCGTTTTTGGTGTTACCGGAAATTCCCAGGACCTTCATGCCGGCGGCATGGGCCTCTTTTACCATAAAAGCGGGATTACCAAGACCGGAGCAGAAAAGGGGAACGCCCTCCTCGATGCAAACCCTGATGGAAGCATGGGGGCGGGAAGTGGTGCTGCCTCCCAGAACTTTAGCCTCGATATCGGGCAGCCCCATTTCCTCCTTGATCTTCATGATCCAGTCGTAATGGGTCTTGGGCAGACCCTTAATCACCTCACTCAGTGCTGTCTCCAACGGCCCTTGGGATTCCTGATCCCCGGCCTCAACGATCTGGCTGGGTAAAAGCAAATCCACACCAAAGGGTTTATTCGTCATTTTTTTAATCCGGCGGACCTCTTCCCGCAGTTCATCTACGGTAAATCCGGCTGCACCCAAAACACCAAGTCCCCCGGCTTCGGAAACGGCTACTACCAACTCCACCGGGGCCCCGGTTTTTTCTCCGATGAGGCTTGGTCCCATCCCGGCGCTGAGAATCGGATATTCGATGCCCAGGATCTCACACAGTTTTGTCCTCAGTACCCTTCTGGCCATCTGGTTACCTCCGGATGAAATCTCTTGTCAGGATCTAGCAAGAGGGTCTGTTTTTTCTTGACTTTTTCACAGGGGAGTTGCAGCGCGACCCTGCGATTTTAAAAAGGATTACCGATGTTCACAGCGTCCTCCATCGATAATGATCGTTTTCCCGGTTATATAATCGGAAAGATCGGTGACCAGAAATTCTACCACCTTGGCACAATCCTCAACCGTCCCTTCTCTTCTTAAGGGGATCAATTTGGCCATTTTGCTTCGGTCGCCGAGCCTTCCGGTACGAATGATATCCGGGGCAATGCAGTTAACATTGATATTAAACGGCCCGAGTTCCTGGGCCAGAGCCCGGGTATAATGAATAATAGCCGCTTTGGCCGTCCCATAGGGGTGATATCCGGCCGAAGCCTGAATACCGGCCGTGGAAGATACGGTGACGATTTTTCCAGACCGTTGTTCTTTCATGTAAGGGGCAACGGCCATGCAGGTATACATACAGGTCATCAGGTTATTGTTAAGCACCCGGGTCAGCATCGGCTCCGGGCAAACCGCCGGAGTCCCGGTCAGTCCCAGATCGCCGGTTTCGCCGGGTTCACGCTCATCAGCGAAGGCCACTGTGCCCCCACCGGCATTGCAAACCACGATATCAATCCGTCCCATTTCTTGGACCACCTCCGCTGTCATTTTCTCCGCGGCTCCCCGGTCGGTCAGATCCACCTCCAACCCGATCGATTTTACCCCCAGGGCCTGGCATTCCTCCATGACCGTCGGTGCGGACATCTGTTCCTTTTCGAATTCATAGACATCCGCTGAATGGAGATTCCGGTCTACAACAGCGATATTCGCACCTAATCCGGCCAGACGAAGGGCATAGCCCCGGCCCAATCCGCGGGCCCCGCCGGTTATCACAGCCACTTTTCCGCTCAACTTCTTTTCAGCCATTCACTAATCTCCTTTGTATTTCTTATCACCGTTTGCTCGTTGCTGGTTGGCCGGTGGTTAACTACTGGTCTAACAAAAAACAAGGAACCAGAAACGAGAAACGAAAGAAAATATTTTTCCGCCTGCATTTCATGCCCTTTTGATTACGGTCTGAGAACCGGCGACTCCCATTGATCGACCATAACATCGATAACTACCGGTCCCTGTGGGGATTTCTCCTGTTCCAGACAATCCTTCAGTTCCCCCACGGTATGGACCGTGTATCCCCCGGCCCCGAATCCTTTGGCCACAGTAGCAAAATCTACCTGAGAAAAGTCGGTGGAGATATACTTTTCCTCATATCCGAATTTCTGAGCGTGCTTGATCCAGCCCAGAACATTATTATTGAGCACCAGAATAACCACCGGGAGTTTTAACCGCTTCATGACTTCGAGTTCCTGCACCGAATAGCTGAATCCACCATCTCCGGCGATGGTGACCACTCTTGATTGCCGCTTCCCAGCCAGAGCGGCCCCGACGGCGGCCGGGGCTCCCCAGCCGATACCGGCCAACCCCCGTGGGGCAATGAACCGGTGTCCGGCCGGGGTTAGTTTTAGATAGGCGGCGGCCCAGCCGGAGGATAAACTGGCATCACAAACCACCATATCTTTTTCTGTCAGCGCCTGATTCAGAACCTCCATTACCGCTTGAGGTTTGATCGGCTGATCGGCTGGAGCCGGAGAATATTTTTCCTCATACCATTGCTGTTGCTTTTTCTTCAAGGCGTCAAAATCCCATTCAGGGCTGAATTTTTTCCCGGTCAGGGAAGCAAGGACGGCCTCCAGCCCCAGGCGGGCGTCGGCCAGAAGGGGGAAACTGGCCGGATAATTTCTTCCGATTTCCTCCGGGTCCGAATCGAGATGAATAACATCCGTGGTTTTAGAGGGGATCCGGAACCCGAAAGTGGTCAATTCCCCGATCTTGCTGCCGATAAAAAAAACCAGGTCCGCCTGCTGCAGGATCTCTCCGGCCACGGCGTTTCCAAAAACCCCGGTCACCCCGAAGGCCCGGGGATGGTTTTCAGCAATGATCCCTTTCCCGGATATGGTCGTTAAAAGAGGGGCTCCTAATAAGTCGGTCAGCTTCCGGACCTGGTCCCCGGCCCCGGATATATGGGCGCCGCCGCCGACGACCAGCACCGGTTTCCTGGCCTGGACCAGCTTTTGCACCGCCTGTTCCACGTCTCCCGGGTCCGGAGCACTGCGAAAACGGGGGAAAATCGCACCTTCCCGAACCTGGGCTCTTTCTTTAAATGAAAAATCAGCCGTTCCGATATCCACCGGTATGGACAGGACCACAGGACCCGGTTTACCGGTAGTGGCCACCCGAAAGGCCGTATCTAAGGTATCCTCCAGCATCCGCGGATCGGTCACGGTCGCCTGCCATTTGCTGACCGTTTTGAATATATCGAGTTGTTGTACCCCCTGCGAGGCGTTGCCCCTTACCCGGCGGTGTTCCCAGGACCTGGGGATATCGGAGAGAATGGCCAGAAGGGGAATGGAAGAACAATAGGCTTCGGCCAGCGGGGAAACCAGGTTGGTCGCCCCCGGGCCGACGGTAGCATCACAGACACCGGCCCGTCCGGTAAGACGGGCATAGGCATCGGCCGCGTAACCGGCGCTGCGCTCATCCCGCATCAGCACATGCTCTATTTTATCCTGAAGTTTTCTAATTCCTTCGTACAGGGGAAGTGATTGCCCCCCGGGGACACCATAAACGTATCGGACACCGTTGCTTGCCAATAACTCCGCCAATTTGTCTCCAACTTTCATCATGCGCTCCTTTAATAATTTTTTTCTTGATTTATAAAATGGATGGAATAAATAATCAATTTTTTTTGAAAGGTCGATGGAAATGTCTTTTAATAGAAAAATTTCCTATTTTTCTATGGCTTTTATGATCAGGGTCAGGAAGTGAACCAGGTCCAAATTCCCGCCAATCTGATTGGCCACCCGGACAACGACTATTTCTTTGGAGGGGATGATAAAAATATTCTGCCCCAGAATTCCTTCGGCCATAAATCCGTCTTGGGGAAGAACGCCGGAAAAGTCCCTGAGACGGAGGGGCAAATTCACATGCCAGAGGTATCCATAGGCATTCCACATCCGGACACTGGAATCGTTTTGGGTAGCTTTCTCCACCCATCCTTTTGACACCACCTCTTTTTCTTCCCAGACCCCTTTATTCAGAAACAGATAACCGAATTTAGCAAAGTCCCGGACCGTGGTATGCAAACCCCAGGCGGTTGCAGTAAAACCCTCCTTATCTCCTTCCCACCTGACTTTGGTAATATTTAGCGGTTGAAAAAGGTTCTGCTGGGCGAATTCAAAAGCCGTCTTTCCGGTCGCCTTTTGAAGAACACCGGACAATAGCATGGGATCACCGGTAGAATAGACAAAGCGCTCCCCGGGCTCATACAAACCTTTCCTTTCGGTCATATACTTAATGTATCGACCGCTCATCCCCATTTTCAGGGCATCGTTGGTCTCCGGATCCATACGAACCCAGTTCTCCTGCCATTCCAGTCCCGTAGTCAGGGTCAGGGCATGGCGGATGGTAATGCGGCTCCGGAAATCGCCCCTATTCTCGCAGTCCCATTCCGGATAATATAGGCATAATTTCTCATCGATTCCTTTGATCAGTCCCTTATCAATAGCTATGCCGATCAGGGTGCTGGTGAAGCTTTTGGCCATGGAGTGGCTGGAATGGGTGGAATCCATTTTGAATTTTCCAAAATAACCCTCTCCGACAACGTATCCCTTCCGGATAATTACCAGTCCCTCTGTTTTGAATCGCGGTGTGGCAGCGTATTCGATAGCTTGCCTCAGCTTTTCCGAATTCATCCCTACGGCTTCCGGTTTGCAGGACCGCCAATCCTTGGTCGGCCAATAAGGACCGGAGTATTCTCCCTGGCCGAGACCCTCCTCCTGTTGTGCCGCAAACACCCCCCCAACTTGGGGGGTCGGGATGATGAAGCCGTTTCCCCAAAATATTATTGCCAGAAAAATGATTAAGATTCTACCGATCAACCCCATTGGAAGACTCCTCTTTTCCACCCCCACCCCTCCCCCCTGAAGAAACCGTGCTGTACTTTGTTTTTTGGTCATTTCGACCGGAGGGAGAAATCTTGGGTTCCAATAATTTCAACTACTGAGATTTCTCGCTTCTCTCGAAATGACACTCATTCATAATTACGACACAACCTCCAACAGAAGGAGGGTGAGGAAAAAAGATCAATCCCTGCTGAAAATATGAATAGCCACAGCCGCCGTATCGTTTCCAATGGTACCGCCGCCGTTTTCCGACATGGCTATCTTCGGATTGTTGACCTGCCGCTTACCGGCTTCGCCCCGGAGCTGGGTAACCAGCTCATAAGTCATAGCCAGGCCTGAAGCCCCGATGGGATGACCCCTGGAGATCAACCCCCCGCTGGTATTGACCGGAATTTTTCCGTCTAAGGCCGTAGCCCCGCTTTCGGCAAATAGTCCTCCCTCGCCGATGGGACAGAATCCTATTTGTTCGGTGATGCTGAGCTCTCCAAAGGCCGTGGCATCGTGGACTTCGGCCACCTGGATATCCTCCGGCCCGATACCGGCAGCTTCATAGGCAGCCTTGGCCGCCCGGATGGTGGCATCTCCGGGTCCGGGACGATAACCGGAACGCAGGATACTGGCCCGAATGCGGATAGCGCGACTGGATGGATGTTTTTTCAAAAAGCTTTCCGAGCATAGAATAGCCGCGGCGGAACCGTCTCCGATAGGGGCGCACATGGCCCGGGTCAGGGGATAGGCCACCACATAGTCGTTCATGACCTGTTCCACGGTTTGGGGAAAAGTATATTGAGCCAATGGATTAAGGGTGGAGTTATTGTGATTCTTGGCGGCAATGACCGCCAGTTGGCGTTGGGTCAGGCCGTATTTTTCCATGTGTCGTCGTGCCCCGTTGGCATAGAAATCCATAAAGACCGAATGGGACTTTGGAGGTGGTGGGGGCTCTTCACCCCTCTCTTTCGCTTCTTTTTCGGCCAGCTCCTTTTTTTTCCGGGCCTCCTCCCGCAATTGATTGACAAAGGCCAGTGTTTCCTCCACATCCGTTCCGGCAATAAACCCGTCCAGGTTTCTGCCGCTGCCCTTTCCTGCTTTTTCCGGCGGGGGCGGGTAATACATTTTTTCAGTCCCGATGGCCAGAACACAATCATAAACGCCGGATTTGACGGCCAGCCAGGCCGAATGCAATCCTGTGCTGCCACCGGCACAAGCGTTTTCGACGTTAATAATCGATACCCGTCCCAAACCGTTGGCGGTCAGGGCCACCTGCCCGCGGATGGAATGCTGCATTTCCGCCGACCCCCAGCCGGAATTGGAAAACCAAGCCGCCTGAATATCCTCTTTAGTTAAACCGCAGTCGTCCAGAACCAGCTTCAATGATTCCCCGGTCAGGGCCTTGACGCCCTTATCCAAATGTTTTCCGAATTTGGTCATCGCCGATCCTATGATATAGACATCCTCACTCATATGCACCTGCTCCTTTTTATAGTATCCTCGTCAGAAATTATTCTTTATTAATAAACCGGGTATAGCGGTTCATTTGGCCATAGTAGTCGCTCAAGGCATCAAATCACCGGCCTGATGATCTTCAATGGCCAGTAAAATGCGGTCAAGCATGATTTTGGTCAGGGTCACACCCCTTTCATTGCCCAGATCCAGATTACCGGCCACGCTGATTCCATAGAGAAGGGTAAAAAGAATGGATCGTTTGTAGCGGACCAGGAAATCAGGGAATGGGACATTTCCAATGCCATTCTCCGTTAAAATCCGATAGTAGGTCTCCAAAGATTTTCTTTCAATTTCCCGCCGAGTATCCGTGCTGATGCTGCACATATGATACCCCACGTCAAACCCACCTTCGGCGATACAACAGATCTGCCAGTCGACAACAGCCAATCCTTCCAATGGAAAATCCTTTCGGGGTGGAAGCTTGCCCATAAACATATTATCCAGCCGGTAATCACCATGAATCAGGGTCAGTGCTTCCTTGACCCGGTCGGTCATCAGCCAGGGAATTTTATCATAGAGATTTTCAGCTACCCTCCTGGTTGAGGGATTGAAATGGTCGCCGAAATTTTTCAGAGCCGGTTCCAGGGCCATCTGATAAATCCCGGAATTCAGGGCCACATAACCCGGATCAGCCGAGTCCATGAGCCAATTCATTTCTCCTTTTTGCACCTGGGGAGCAAACTGGACATGAAATTTAGCCAGTTCGATGATAGCCTGATAAGTATTTTCAGCCGAAGCTCCTTTTATCTGGTCCAGTAAAGCCGGGCCAAGATCTTCCAGGAGCATAACAAATTTTTGCCCGCTCTGGTCGACATCCAAATAATAAGATCGGGGCGTCCTAAGGCAGGAAATGGGTGCGGCATACCTGTAAAAATTCATTTCCCGCTGATAGAAGCTGAAAGTCAAGGCCACCATAAGGTTTTCAGGCGCCGAAGCCGGTACTTTAACAACGAGGGACTGCGGCGCACCCTCTTCCTTAAGGTCATAGGTGAGATGGAGGCGGCCCAGGTCGGCCATAAAACCGGTTCCGGCCCCTATAGGTTCAATCCGGCAGGAGGTTACCCGGGCCTTTTTAATCGTCTCTGTTGACCTTAAGACGTCAGTTAACCAGGCTTCATTAATTTCCGCCAGTGAATTCGGAATAGCGACTATGGCCACATACCCTCCTTTCAAAGATTAAAAATGAATATTTTCAGCCACGGACCATTCAGACAAAGGCGGACTAAAAAGTCTGTGTGAATCTGTGTGGGTCTGTGGCAAATAAATTGTTTTAGCCCTTCTTTGCCGCTAACTCCGGCATCTCTTTTTCCCGATCCCAGGTCCGCTCGCTGACACCCCTTTTTTTCATATCGGCTTTGATGACCCGCAGGGTGCTGGTCCGCGGGATATCTTCCACCACATCCACAAAGCGGGGGATCATAAAATGAGCCATGTTTTCAGCACAGAAGCGCATCAATTCTTTCAGGTCAAGATTCATACCTTCCTTGGGTTTGACCCAGATCATCACCTCATCTTCCCCTAACTCCGAGGGGACCCCGAAGGCAGCGCACTCGGCCACGGCCGGGAATTTCTCCACCACGTTTTCCACTTCCCAGGAGGAGATGTTTTCCCCTCTTCTACGCATGGAATCCGTTTTCCGGTCCACAAAATAGAGGAATCCGTCTTTATCGGCATAAAACAAATCCCCGCTGTGGACCCAGTCACCTTTCACCTTTTCCGCCGAGGCCTTGGGATTTTTATAATATTCCACCCCGCCGGTCTTTTTATCCAGGACCTGGGAGATCATTTCTCCGGGTTCTCCCTGAGGGACTTCGTTTCCGTTGTCATCCACCAGTTTCCAGATCAGATGAGGGGCCGGCTTGCCCACCGAACCTACCGGAGCATCACCGGCATTTGAAATAGTGAGACCTCCCCCGTCCACGGCGCCATACCCTTCCCAGAGTTTGACATTAAACCGCTTTTCGAAGGCCTGCCAGAGATTGGCCGGACAGGCCGCCGAATGAACCACGCGCACCGGATTATCGGCATCATTGCCCTTCTCCGGCTGTTTCATCAGTATGGGAATCATGGCGCCCAAACCGTTAAACTGGGTGGCACCGTAAAACCGGATTCGGTCCCAAAACCCCGAGGCGGAAAACTTTTTATCGAGGCCAAATGGAACCCCTCCAGCCATAGCCCAACCGGCGGTCAGAATCAGGGCGTTGGCATGGAACAAGGGCAGGCAGGTATAGAGAATATCCTCTTCGGGATGGATCATCTGGGAGGCTACAAAACGAAACCACTCCGCCGCCCCGGCCCGGTTTCGATTGACCACCCCTTTGGGGAAGCCGGTGGTCCCGGAGGTATACATCAGGTAGGCGACGGTCCCTTCTTTCATCTGATAATCCGGTTTTTCGGAGGATGCGTTCAATAAATCCTGGAGATCGATCGTCCCCTGTGGAAGCGGCGCTTCGGTCGTCCGCTGGACAAAAATTTTTTCAATCGCTCCCAGAGGTGTCCCCAGTTCAGCGATCTTGGGGTAAAGGGTGTCGTCTACAGCCAGATATTGGACATCCGAGTGGGTCAGGATAAACTTCAACCCCTCCCCTTTCAGGGAGGCATTGACCGGGACGGTATAAAATCCGCGCCGGGGCAGCCCGTAAAAAAGATAAAGAAATTCGGGACAATTGCCCAAAAGGATGGCCAGGCCATTCCCTTCCTGGGCTCCAAAAGAGGCCAGTCCGTTGGCGGCCCGGCAGGTAGCCCGGTCGAATTCCTTAAAGCTGATTTTTTCCTTATCCCAGAGGATATAAGGTTTATCGCCTAAGGTCATGGCCTGATGCTCAAAGAGGTCAGGCATGAAAAGGAGCATGGGTTGTTCGGTCATTGAATTTATCTCCTCATAGAAATAAATCGGAATTATTTTATAATGATAGTTTTATAAAAAGGTTCGAAATACCTCTTCTTGTCATTCCGGCGAAAGCCGGAATCCAGGTTTACCTGATACTTTAAATTCTCCTGGACCCCGGCCTTCGCCGGGGGGACTCCGTTTCTATTTTATTTTTTTTCTCCCATCATTTCCTGCAATTTTTCCATGGCCTTTTCCCGGTCCTGGCCTGTTTCTACGTAAATTTTCATTAATTCCAAGGCCTCGGAATTCCGTAGGCACTCAAAAAAGAGTTTCCTTTCCAGAAGGAGGCCATCTGACAATGAATTATCCAGTCCTTCGTAAATAGCCTTTTTGATAACGGCCACTCCTCCTGGGGGCTTGGTGGCCAATTCCATCGCAAAGGCCTTGACTACTGTTATCAGTTCATCCGGATTACAGGCCTGGGTGACTATACCCAACCTCTCTGCTTCATCGCCATAAATTCTCCTTCCTGTAAGACACAATTCCAGGGCCTTGGCCGGTCCTAACAACCGGGCCAGGCGCTGAGTCCCACCTCCACCTGGCGGAAAACCGAGATAAACCTCGGGCTGGGCCATGAAGCAATCGCGGGCGATAAAACGAAAATCACAATCCAAGGCCAATTCACAACCTCCACCCTCGACCGGACCGTTTATGGCACAAATTAGAGGTTTCGAGGTTCGTTGCGAAAGTCCCTGGGGAGGCGGAAGCAAAGCTAATTGCTGATCCGCCTCTTCTTTAGAAAGCAGGCTCAATCCCTGTCCCCACTCCAGCAGCAAAGACACATCAAAGTGCTGAACAAACAAACCGGGGGTTGCGCTGGTATAGATACCCACCCGCAAATCCGGGTTCTGGTCAAAGGCATCTACCTGCGCCCCCAACTCTTCCATGGCTTCGATATTCATCAAATTCTGAGGAGGATTGTAAAATTTCCAGATGATGATCGGTCCGTCGATTTCCACTTGAAAGTATTTCAGTTCAGGCATTTCAACTCCTTTTCTTTACAATAAGTTTTCCCTCGCCCGTCCACTTGAGGCGGACTCGAGCCCTCAGGGTACGCAGAGAGAAACTTTCTTTTTGGCTTCCGTTGAGATGGACGGGAGCCAAAACCCTCTCGGCCTTCAGCCAGGGTTCTCTGTGTTCTCGAGCAAAGCGGGCGAGAGATAAAGCCTTTTCGCCGAACGCTGAACGACGAACGTTTTTATATCTTCCTCGCCAGCTCATTGGCGCTCCAGACCGCCCCCAGGATATTTGCGGCATTGGCGCAGTCACCGATCTTGTAAACCTCCGGAGCCTTCCCTTCCAGCTCGGCGAACAGTTCATCGTTTTTCCTGCGTCCCCTTGAGATAATCAGGGTGTCATAGGACAACAGGTTTTGTTTTCCATCCTTATCCTTGATGGCAATACCATCCGCAGAAATACCTTCAACCCTGGTATGGAAAAGAACTCTGGGATTGGAAACCCTTTGCGCTTCCGGTGTGGTCCTGGCAACGGTCATATCCACCAGTTTCCGGACGATCCACCACCGCCGGTTCATCGAGGCATGACTGGCCAGGGTATCTTCGCCGGCTTCTCCAATCAAAGTCACCTCCTTGCCCTCTTGGGCTAAGGAAATGGCGAATTCCGCCCCATACATCAATCCCCAGATGACAACCTTCTGTCCGATGGCCTGTCGGTTTTTCAGGGCCTCCACATGATCGATCACACCGGGTTTGTCTTCGGCCAGCTCCGGCATCCGTAAAGAAGCGCCGGTAGCCAGGACAATAACATCCGGGTTTATTGCGGCAATCCATTGCGCATCGGCCTCCCGACAGACCCGCACATCGATATTCAATTTCCTCATCTGGGTGCCCAGATAATCGACAAAGTTTTTAAACTCGGCCGCTAAAGGGTCCAAAGCCAGAGCCGCAACCGTCCCGCCCAGGGCGGCTTCTTTTTCGACCAGGACTACCTCATGTCCCCGAAGGGTGCAGATCCTGGCCGCCTCCATACCGGCTACACCGCCGCCGATGATAAGGATCTTTTTCTTCCTTTCTGCCTGTACCAAGGGAATGGCATCCGGGAAAATGTCATAATTAATCGGACAGGGATTGCCGCAGCCTTCCAGACAGCCGATGCATTTCCGGATTTCATCCGCCCGCCCGCCCGCATATTTATTGGGCGTCTCCGGATCAGAGGTCAATTGCCGTCCGAGATAAATGATATCGGCTTTACCTTCCTGGAGAAATTTTTCGGCCATATCCAGATCTACAATTCTGCCGACGCCGATGACGGGCAGCCTGGTTGCTTTTTTAATGGCCGCGGCATTCCGGATATAACAACCCCGCTTATAATAAAGAGGTATGGTGATTCCTTCCGGTGAATGCAGTATGGAACCCTGGGTGACATCGAAACAGCTAATCCCCGCTGCCTCAAAAGCCGGAACGATAAATGTAACCGCATCCTCAACCGTGATCCCTGATTCCCCTAACAGCTCATCGGCATCGATCCTGACCAAAAGCGGATAATCCGGCCCCAGAGCGGCCCGCATATTCCTCAAAGTTTCCACCGGAAAGCGCAGCCGGTTCTCCCAGCTCCCGCCGTACTCATCCTCCCGCCGGTTATAAAAGGGGGAGATGAAGGCGCAATATAGCGTGGCCCCGCCATGGGCACAGTGCAGTTCCACACAATCAACCCCCGCTTCTTTCAATGCCTGGGCGGTCTGGGGAAAGGTGGCTGTTAACCGTTCAATATCTTCTTTAGTAATCACATTGACCGTTTCGATCCCGGGCATAAAGGACAATTGCCCGGTCATATATTGAAAAATGGACTGCTGGGGATGTCGTTCATCCGGATAAGGCATGGGCGAAGGTCCCACCCCGCCTAAGACGCCTACGGCCCCGATTTGGAACCCCAGTTTTGCTCCATGGGAATGGACCGCCTGGGCTAATTTGGCCACTTGATCCATGGCACCGGGTATGGCCAATAATTCCGGGATAAAGGTCCCGGTCATAACCAGGCCGGCGCCCCCTTTGGCCCTCTCCTCAAACCATTTTATGGTCCGGTCGGTGATGGTAAAAGTAGTGAAAACATCGGGCATATTCAACAAGGGCGCCAACCCGATCCGGTTTTTCAAGGTCATACTTCCGATGGTTATCGGTTCGAAAAGCATCTTATTCATTTAAATTCTCCTGAGAAAAAAAGAATAAATTTTTGTATCAGTTTAGCTTTATTATAACGGAAAAATCCATTATTTGCTCCCGACAAAGGCGGGACAGGAGGAAGACGACTTGTCTTCCTCTTACCGTTTAAATTATCAAGATTTCTCCCTCCGGTCGAAATGACCTCTTTCCCAATTACAACACTTTCATTTCACAAGGATGACGATCGTTGGGTTTCCGAACATCGAACGTTTTTCCCATTCCGAAATCCGCATTCCGAAATCCGAAATTGAATCACAGGTACTGCACCGCCGCCAGAGAAAGCGATTCGTTGACCCCGTCTTCAATCATAGCCGCCCTGGCGTCCCGGAACATCTTTTCTATCGGGTATTCCCGGCTCAACCCGTTGCCGCCGAAAATCTGAATGGCCTCGCTGGCCACCTGGAAGGCCGTTTCCGTGGAAAAGCATTTGCAGGCCACGGCATGGGCCCCGGAAGGCGGCTGGTTGACGGCATTGTACATGGCCATCCGGCGGGTCGCGGCCCGGGCCGCCTCCACCAGGGTAAACATCTTGAATATCTTTAACTGAATATTCTGGTGCTGGATAATAGGAACACCGCCCTGAATTCTTTCATTGGCGTATTTGTAGGCTTCGTCATAAGCAGCCCTGGCCAGGCCGGCAAAGGTGATGCCCATCCCGCCGTTGGCTCCGGCCAGGATCACCTCGCCCATGCCTTCCATAATTCCCATATCCGGGGTAACGACCATATAATCTTTGTGTATCTTTACTTCTTCAAAAAAGATCTCTCCCTGATTCAAGGCCCGTTGTCCGATTTTATCCAGAGGTTTCCCCTTGGTGATTCCCGGAAGATCCAGGGGGATAATAGCCAGCCCCTGACCGGCCATGCCTTTTTCCGGAGCCAAGCCGACATGAAAAACGGCGTGAGTGGCAATGGTCCCGTTGCTGACCCAGGCTGCCTTTTGGCCGCTGACGATATATTCATCTCCCTTCAACACACCCCTGACTGAAGGGCCGCACTTGGGGTCAGGTTGGGCCATTACCCAATCCGAACCATGATCCGGTTCGGTGATGGCCCAGCATCCAATGAGCTCCCCTTTGGTGTCTTCGGCATAGGCCCGGGCCAATTCCTGCAACTTGGGATTCGGGAACAGGGCGGCATAGGAAAAGGGCATCCCGCCAGCCCCGAGGCTGATAGCCAGGCCCGAATCGGCATAGCCCATTTCTTCACCGATTAAAAGGTTAGACATGGGGTCCATATCTTCCAGCATCCCACCCAGGGCTTTAGGCAACCCTCGCTTGTGAAACCCCATTTCCCGATAAGTCCGGATGAGATCCCATAAGGGTGACCCCTTGGCGATCACCTCCTGGGGATCGGCCATTTTATCCAGCTTTTCCCCGATAGGCCGCATCATCTCGGCCCCGAACTTTCTTATCGTATCCCGCATTGCCCTTTGTTCATCCGTCAGATTAAAATCCAAGTCTCGGTAGGCCATCTCATCACTCCTTGCATTTTAAGTTTTTTTTTCCTTTTGTTAAAATGTGTTTTTCACCTTTGATTATTCCTTTGATCGAGGAGCGTTTCACTTGAGGAGCGTTCGTCTACGACGAACTTGAGGTCTAAGGCAAATGCCTCTTCCCTTAAATCCCGCCAAAGGCGGGATGTTCCTTAAGCGAAGCGATCCTTGAGCATCTTAACGGCCTTCCTTCCCTCCCTTAAACCACCCGGGATGGGAATAGTATTGACTTTCTCTATTTTTAAGATACATATCCATGTTCCAGCCCTCGACATTTTTTCGATAAATCGTTATGTCCATGGGATACCATAACCAGGCATCTTCGTAATTGTCATAAACCACCTTTTCCAGTTCCCAATAAATCTTGGTTCTCTTTTGGAGATCAAGTTCTTTACGAGCGGCTTCGATCAAGGCGATGGCCTTGGGATTGTTGCTCCTGCCGAAATTAAAACCTCCGTCCGGATGGTATAGCCCGGTGGGCATCTGATCCGGATCAAAAATCCAGGCCCATCCCCCGGCAGCGAAGTCATAATCGACTTTTCTCAGCTTCTCACTGATGGCCGCGGGATCAAGGAGGTCCACATTCCAGGTGATTCCTACCTTGGCCAGCATGGCCTTGATCGCTTCAGCCGTGGTGACCGACGAAGCTGTGTTGCCCATGAATCCCTTGATGGTCAATCCTTTTTTAAATCCCGCCTGGGTCAGCAGCTTTTTGGAAAGCTCCGGGTCGTAATGGACCGGTTTAAGATTGGGATTATGGGCCCAATGGTCAGACGGATACATACAACTGGCCGGCCGGCCCAATCCGAAGGTGACCCCGGCGATCAATGCCTTTCGGTCCAGGGCATGGGAGATGGCCTTACGCACCCGGATGTCCTTGCAGGGACCATCCTTCATATTAAAGCGCATGGCCACCAAATGGGTTCCCGGATAGACAAAAACCTTAAGGTTACGGTCATTTTTTACCATGGGGTATTGGGATGATTCGATGTACATGGAATCTAATTTTCCGGCCCTGAGGTTGGCCAACCTGACCGAGGGATCAGGGATAACGTTGACCTTGATCCCGTCATAGTAAGGCATCTCCGGTCGCCCGATAAATTTGCCAAACCACCAGTTGGGATTTCTTTTCAGCTTTAAATAATTTCCAGGATTCCCTTCTTCCAGCATAAAGGGACCGGTCCCTACCGGATTGTTATCTAATTCTTTGGCCCCTTCGGCTAAGGCGGCCGCCTTTTTATAATCTTCCTCCAGGGAGGACAACTTTTTTCTGATGGTTTCCAGTTTAGCCTTGGCCTTCTCCACCGCTTCACCGGTAGCGGCAGCAGCCTCTTTTTCTGCCTGTTCTGCGTTTTTCTTTTCTCGCTCTATCAGGCGGGTCAGGTTCTTCATTTCCTTTAAGGCGGTATCCGCCTTCAGAGCTTTGGCCGAAATGACATATCCAGGAGTGTAGGACATCATCCCCAGGAATCCAGCCCAGGGTCTTTTAAAATTCCACTTGACTGTGTAAGTATCCACCACTTCAATAGAAGCCACCGGCTCCAGCCAGGAACGGGTCCAGGCACCGTTTTTGGGATCCATAATCCATTCCATCTGATATTTGAGACTTTCGGCATTGAAGGGGGATCCGTCATGAAAATAAACCCCTTGACGGAGTTTCATAATCACCGTTACATCATTAAGATATTTCCAGGACTCGGCCAACCAGGGAACGGCAGGTCTGAATTTTCCGTCGGTATAAATCAGTTTTTCATAGAATACTCCGATAGTCACCCAGTCATTTACCGGCCAATGATGGGGGTTCATCAGCCCGATATACAGGGGAGAGGCGGAATTAAATACCCCGCCCCGCACCGGTTTGGTCGGCCAGTACTTCGGACCCCAATCCAATCCGGTTTGGGCCATCCATTCCTTTGCGGTGACGGGAAATTCATTTCCAGAGGTGGTTTTTTTCGCCGGCGCGGCTGTTCCGGACCAGGGAAGAACTCCTGTCAACAAGAAAGCCAATGAGAGGAAAACCAGACATTTTAAACCTTTTTTTCTTTGGTTCATGATGACAAGCTCCTTTCAACCCAAAAAAAGATTGATTTGCACTACGAAAAATACTACACCTTTGCTTGAGATTTGTTTTTTCGTCATGCCGGACTTGATCCGGCATCCAGGATTTTTTAGCCTTTACTTTAACCTGGATTCCGGCTTTCGCCGGAATGACGGCCTTACCCCGCGCTCCGGGCTGCGAGCGTCGGCAGGTAATTGATTTATTAGTTCTGTTTCACTTTTCCTGTCCTGTTTACCGTTTCCAAAAATTCAAGAATTTCCCTGGTCGTTCTCTCCGCATCTTCAATAGCCGTCATATGTCCGATTCCTTTAATAATCACATGCCGGTTGTCCGGGATCTCACGGGCCATAATCTCGCTCGGCCCCAGAAACACAATGTCAAATTCCCCCAAGAGCAGAAGAGTCGGACAGGCAATCTGCCTGAGCCCTTCAACCACCGGGTCCGGATCGGCATAGAAACTGAGCATGAAATTGCCGATAGCTACCGGATCGCTGCGACGCAAAAATCCCTCATATATCTTCCACATTCTTTCTTTATCCGGATGTTCAGCCATTTTAAACAGGAAGGGGCCCGGGTTGGCCCTGGCATAGGTCATCCAGTCTTCCACAGAAGTCATTTTTCGCGCTTCCGCCCCCATGATAAAGGCCTCTCTTTGCCCTTCCGGGGTCAGTTGCTCCTGCCCTTCCGGCCTCGGCATGTCAGGGGCTGTGGCCGATCCGGTGTCAGTCAACATCAGGCTGAGGAGCCGTTTGGAGGTGGTCATGGCGTAACGGACCGCCGCCATTCCTCCTGTGGCATGGCTCAGAACATGAAACCGTTCCAGGCCCAGGAAATCCGCCAGGGCACCGAAGTCATTGGCCATGGTCCCCACATCAAAACCAAAAGGGGGGCCACTGACCAATGTCCGCCCATGGCCGCGCATGTCCATGGAAATGACCCGATATTTCTCAGCCAATTTGGCTGTCACCCCGGTCTCACTCCAATAGCCGCAGTCTTCCATCAGACCATGGTTGGCAATGATCGGTTCCCCTTTTCCCACGTCTTCATAATAAATTCTTACGTGGCCCCGTTCGAAATAAGGCATAGTCTTCCTTTCTTTTCCCTATTCAATCCTCCATAAAATTTATCTCTCGCCCGTCCACTTGAGGCGGACTTGAGCTCACCGAGAGCGCAGAGAAGAACCTTTTTGGTCTGAATCCCTGAGAGGGGGATTCAGACTAACCTGCTCAGTTTCCGGCGGACTGTTTTTTCATTGCGGTCCTTGCGCAATGGATTTTTATTGCGATTCCTAATAGACAATGATCTGGTTTTCATTGTCCTCTCAAGCGCAATGAAAATTATTTTGTCGTTCTCAGGGTTCTCTGTGGTCTCGAGCGAAGCGGGCGAGAGATAAAGCCTTCTCGCCGAACGCTGAACGCCGAACTCCGAACGTTTTTTTTATATCTCCCCCCAAACCTCCTCACCGCCCTTAAAATGAACGGTCAGAACCTTCTCCGGGTCATCTGTCGCCTGGACATTCGGCAAAGGGGTTCCACCAAGATTTTCATAACCCGGGGGGACATAAAAGACAAAATCCAGGGCCTGTTCCTCCCCTTTTTGGACCCCGCTTACATAGGCCTGAAGTTTTCCGGAATCAGGCTGCAAGCCGGTAGTAAGGCCTATATACTTACCCCCGGTCTGGGTAAGATCGGCATAAAAGACAACTGAACCATATAGGCTGGGGAAACCGGGTTGAAAGGGAAAGCCCTGGCCATAAAGCTGCATTCCCGTGCCGAGGAATTGCGCGGTCTGAAAGCTGGGCCATTTACCCTTGCCCCAGGTCATCCCGGGAACAAAAAGATCGGGACTTTCCAAATCGAGCTGTGACATGCGGAAAGCGGTTAGACAGACGGTACCAAGAGAAAATTCCTGTAGAAAATCATAACCATGACGGTTCAGAAGCGGATCGGCAAGTTTAAGGGTTTTCATCATCGTTTTGACCCGTCCGGAAACAAAACCCAGTGGTTCCGTAGCCATACAGGAGGTCGAATAGCCCCCCTGGTGCAGGAAAATAGAGTCTTTCCCTTTTTTCCCGGTCTCCCAATAACTGATGATACCGTCGCCGTTCTCATCAAAAGCCTCCAGGAAAGTCTTTTTCAAAGAGGAGCCGGTCAATTGATCGACAGACGACAAATAATTCAAGGCGGTTTTTTGAAGGTCCCAGGGGAATTTGAAAATGTCAAAATACAGGTGCTTGGTGTTCAGATCCCTAAACGACCCTGATTCCACCCGGCCCAGATGTCCGTCAAGGGATATGAGCGGTTGATTACTGACGGCATCCCATCCCAGTACATGGTAGGACCTTTTTCCTAAGCCCCTTGTTTCGGCCTGCGAAAAACAGTTGTCCCGTGACAGAGGACAGTCATAATCTTCTCCGGTGATGATATTGCCGCCTTCCACAACCGGCAGGGGTACGGCCTGGGGAAAACGACCACCGGCACCATCGTCAATGGGTATATTCAACGCCTCTTTTAAAGGGACATTACTGAACATGTACCTGGCACATATTAAATCGGAGGCTACCGGGTCCAGACCGGCAAAAATCAGCCCCTCCTGTTCCCTCTTGGCCATGTCGGAACCCATATGGTCAAAATTGGTAGCCTCGATCCCGTCCACGATATGAATCATGAAAATATCCTGGTTCTGAACAGCTTTTACAATATCGACCATGGTGGCCGTCAGGCCTCCGGTCTTTTTCAAATTCATTTTTCCTGCTTGATCCATGACAGGCAGGCAGGTCTCGTAATTCATTTCCGGAACCCAAACCGCATGGGGAATACCGCTTTTCATCCCCGGGATGGGACCATGAGGGCTGCTGTATTCCCAACAGCAATCCCCTGCGGTCGAAAACTGCATGGGATAGAGACCGATCCCCAAATTTTTAATGATGTTGGTAAAAAGGGCCTGGATATGAACTTTAAATTTAGGGACATTGATTAGGATGCAACCCGGGAAGGTTTTGCGGTCCAGAGGATCATTCGGGTCACCGCCGATGATGTCTTTATGAAGTGTAATGGTTTTAAAATTGATCCCTTCCGGTACCGGCACTTCCCGGCCTTTAAGCGGATCATCGATCCGGTTCAAATCAACGACCCTTAATTCTCCGCTAATCTCTCCCGGAGGAGTGTACGATCCGGATACGCTGGCTTCATAGCCCTGCATGGGATCATCATCTTCCCCGGTCCCGGCCAATTCAGACAAATATTTCCGGACAAAATAAAAACCCCAGCCCCCATAAAAGTTTTCTGATCGGCCTTCGATAACCGCCTCGGTGCTGATCTTCTTCCCTTCGGGATTGATCATGGAGAACAGTCCGGCCATGGCCGACAGAGCCGTAGCCGCCTCCCCAATAGCCATTTGATGGTAGCGCACGCCAAGACGGTCATGAAACCAGCGCATCAGGGCCGCTGTAAAGGGCCATTCCGTACACATGGTACTGGCCGTTGCTAAGCCATGGGACTGTGGATCAATGCTCAGGGGGCCCACCAGGTTGGGTTTAAAAAACAACTTCTGTCCTTTAGCCAGCCGTGCCTTTATTTCCTTTTCAAACCCCGTTTCTTCTTTCAAGGGGGTTAAGGCCAGGTCCAGTCCTTCATAGGTATAATCAATCTTGGCCTTGATCTTTTCCCAGGCCTCCTGACTGGAGTTATTAATGACCTGTTGAAGCAGTTCCCCGATTCCGAGGTAAGCTTTTTCCGGGTCCAGCCGGGCCACCCCGACCGGGGACCCGCCGGAATCCGGCCGGCGTTTCCCAAGGGGTGAATCAATCCACATTTTGTCCTTTGCTAATTGATCCTTCATGATAGATATTCCTCCCTAAGGGGATCAATAACCTTATCCCGTTCGGCGTTCGGCGTTCCTTGTTCGGCGAAAAATCCTTTTTAACCTTGTGGTTTCAAAAAAAAACCCCCGCTCCCCCTTTTTCTGGAAGGGGCTTAAAACCAATTCCTTCATTAAAAAGGGAGATAGGGGGTTTTTAATTTTTGTGTTGGAAAGCTCCTAAAGTTATTCCAGGAGTTATACTGAATCTAATTTCTAATTCGACCAGCTTAGAGTTTAGTTTAAGAGTCAGGTAACAGATTGGCCTCAGGCCTCATGCTTCCTGCCTCTACCCTCCCCCCTCTCGCCTGTTTCCTATCTTTTTCCACCTTTAAACCACAGAGGATGGGACCACCACTGCATATCTTTCATTTTCCAATACTGGTCATTGTTCCATCCCTGGACATTTTTTCTAAAAAGCGTTACGGCTTTTGGGTACCATAACCAGGCATCCTCAAAGTTTTCATAAACCACCTTTTCCAATTCCTGATAAATCTTGAGCCTCTTGGCCTCGTCCACCTCCTCACGCCCGGCGTTAATCAGTTCGATGGCTTTTTTGTTGTTACTCCGGCCGAAATTAAACCCACCATCAGGGTCATAGAGCCCTGTAACCAGGAGGTCCGGATCGTAAATCCAGGCCCAGCCCCCCGCAGCAAAATCATAGTCGACCTTTCTCAGTCTTTCAGCAATGGCCGCTGGATCCAATATTTCTAATTTCCAGGTAATTCCCACCTTAGCCAGCATATTTTTGATGGCCTCCCCCAAGGTCTGCGATGCAGAGTCGGTGGACATATATCCCTTGATGGTCAATCCGTTATTAAACCCGGCTTCGGCCAGCAGTTTCTTGGACAGTTCCGGGTTATAGGGAATAGGTTTAAGACTGTGATTGTGGGCCCAGTGCTGGTAGGGGAAATTTCCAGCGGCTACATCACCCAATCCGAAGGCCACACCGTTGATCAAAGCTTTTCGATCTAAAGCATAAGAGATCGCTTTTCGAACTCGAATGTCTTTGCAGGGCCCATTCTGGCTATTAAAACGCATACTGGAAATCCAGTTGTTCGGGTAAACATAAACTTGCAAACTGCGGTCATTCCTAACCATGGGGTACTGAGAAGGATCGATAGCCATGTTGTCGAGTTTTCCGGCCCGAAGGTTAGCCAACCGCACCGAGGGATCAGGGATAATATTCATAGTTATTCCGTCCAGGTAAGGCATATCCGGTTTTCCGATGAACTTGCCGAACCACCAGTTGGGGTTCCTTTTAAGTCTTATGTAGTTACCAGGACTGGCTTCATCAAATATCATCATACCTGTACCGACCGGGTAGTTATCCAAGGGCTTGACCCCTTCAGCCAGGGCAGCGGCCTTTTTATACTTTTCTTCAAGATCAGCCAGCTTTTTCTTGGCGGCTTCCACCTTGGCAGGATTGCCTTCTTTCTCAGCCGCTTCCACATTTTTCTTTTCCCGGTTCACCTGGCCGGCCAATTTTTTAGACTCCCTGATGGCCACTTCACCTTTCAGGGCCTTGGTGGAGATCATTTTCCCCGGGACATTGGCCATGACCCCAATGAAGGCACCCCAGGGTCTATTGAAATGAAATTTAACGGTGAAATTGTCCACCACTTCCACAGATTCCAGCGGTTCCAGCCATGCTCGGGTCCAGGCCCCATTGGCCGGATCTTTTATATAATCCATCTGGTATTTGACGCTTTCAGCGTTAAATGGGGTCCCGTCATGAAAATTAACACCCTGCCGAAGTTTCATGACCACCGTTTTCGGATCAAGATATTGCCAGGACTCGGCCAGAAAGGGTACTGTCGGCTTGTAATTTCCATCGGTCCAGATGAGATTGTCATAAACATAACAGAGGGTCACCCAGTCGTTTACCGGCCAGTGGTTGGGGTTCATCATCCCGACAAATAAGGGGGCTGCTGTTTGAAAAACACCCCCCCGCACCGGTTTGGTGGGCCAGTAAGTGGTATCCCAAGACATTCCTCTTTTTTTCGCCCATTCCACATATTCCTTCCCGGTAACGGGAAATTCCAGCCCTTCAGTAAGTTTTTTCGCTGCGGCTATTGCTTTAGCGGAAGGGGCTTTCGCCGCTGTCGCCGATCCTAAACCGGAAAATGCAACCAATAAAAGTGTTACCAAGATTAAAAATGAAAATTTTTTCAATAACTTCTTTTCTGCCATTTTACTTTTCCCCTTTTTTTTTAAGTTTCGATAGAGACCGAAGACCGAAGGTTTTTAGACGGAAGGTAGAATCTTTTTTTAACCCCCAGCCTCGGTCTTCAGCCTAAGAAGCTATTCAAGCCGCCTCACGCCCTTTCTTTTTCCCCAAGGCTCTATGCCCTTTACCCTTTACGCCCTGCCCTATGCCCTTTGCTCTATGCCCTATTCCCCCTGCATATGACAAGCCACCCAATGACGTCCCTTTTCAATCTCAACCAGGACGGGTTTCTCTGTTCGACAGCGAGGGAATTCAGCGTTAGGGCAACGGGGATGAAATTTGCACCCTGAAGGTGGAAGAAAGGGACTGGGCACTTCTCCTTCCAGGATAACATGTTCCCTTCCGGATTCGACAATGGGATCGGGAACCGGAACCGCGGCCAGAAGCGATCGGGTATAGGGATGCATTGGGTTCCGGTATAGATCCCCCCGGGTGGCGATTTCGACGATCTCCCCCAAATACATGACGGCTATGCGGTTGCTGATATGACGGACCACGGAAAGATCATGGGCGATGAATAGATAGGTGAGATCAAACTTTTCCTGGAGATCTTCCAAAAGATTGATGATCTGGGCCTGGATGGAAACATCCAGGGCCGAAACCGGTTCATCGCAAACGATCAGATTGGGGCGGACCGACAGGGCCCGAGCCACTCCGATCCGCTGTCGCTGACCCCCTGAAAACTCATGGGGATACCTTTCCATCATCAGAGGGCTTAAGCCCACGATAGACATCAGCTCCTTGACCTGTTCTTCATAATCCTTTTTATTCTGGGTCAGACGGTGAATGATCAGCGGCTCCCCGATAATTTCTCCGGCGGTCATCCTGGGGTTGAGAGAGCCGAAGGGGTCCTGGAATATCATCTGCATCTTCCTTCGCAAGGCCCTTAAGGCCTTTTCTTCTTTCCCGGTGATCTCTTCCCCTTCAAAAAAAATCTGTCCCGAGGTCGGGCGTTCCAGTTGCAAAAGGACCCGGCCGGTGGTGGTTTTCCCACAGCCGCTTTCCCCGACCAGCCCTAAGGTTTCGCCTTTGGCGATCTGAAAGCTGATGCCGTCAACGGCTTTGACATGTCCGATGGTCTTCTTGATCATCCACCCCACGGAGATGGGGAAGTGCATCTTCAAGTCTTGAACCTTTACCAAATAATTATTCTCTACACCCGTGGAGTTATCCATACGTTTTTACCTGATTAAAAAATTCATAACATTTTAGTTGTTTAAAAATTGTTTTGCCACCGACTCACACAGACAAAACCGGATGAAATATTTTTATGTGCCCGAAGGGCCTGCCAGTAAAGGGGCGACAAGTCCCCGCCACCTATCCCGCATTTGTCCGTGGCAAAAAAATCCCTCTTTTTGAAAACCGAAACTGATACAATTCTTCATTGTTATCCAAAAAGGTTCAAACGCTTTAAGTGTTGTGTTGATTTACCTTAGGTTTTTAACCCTGTCAGGGGTTTTTTCAAAACCAGGTTCACCACGGAGGCACCGAGGGCACAGAGCAGTAATTTTTTTATGAAGAAACGGGAGATGCCGTTTCTTCATAACCTGCCGGCCTGCGGCGCCCTGAAAGACCCTATTTTCGCATAGCGACAAATGGCTTTGCTTTGTGGGTATCTCCCCACAAAGCAAAAAATGGTCTTCTCTGTGTTCTCTGTGGCTCTGTGGTAAAATCTATTTTGGACAAGAGTGATAATTCTTCAAAATATGACATTTCGCCAACAGGCCGCCTCATGTTTTCCATTGATGGTCACTAATTCCGGGGTCTCTACCCGGCATCGATCAAACACATATTCACAGCGGGGATGAAAGGAACATCCCGGAGGAATATGGAGTAAATCCGGAGGCTGTCCCTCGATGGGGATGAGTTTTTTCTTGGTATCCAGGTCCAATCGGGGCACCGAAGCCATCAATCCCTCGGTATAAGGATGCTTGGGATCTTTAAATATCTCTATGGCCGTCCCTTTTTCAATGATCCGTCCGGCATACATGACGTTGATTCGATCGGCATAGCGGGCCACCACCCCCAGGTTATGGGTGATAATAATCAGGGCGGTTTTATACTTCCGCGTCAGGTTTTTCATGAGTTCAAGAAGCTGGGCCTGGGTGGTAACATCCAGGGCCGTGGTCGGCTCATCGGCGATAATCAGCTTGGGATTGCAGCCCAGCCCCATGGCGATCATGGTTCTCTGACGCATACCCCCGCTGAAAAGGTGCGGATAGGCATTGACCCGTTTCCCCGGTTCCGGGATTTTGACATCGGTCAGCAGTTGAACACACTTTTTCAAACCCTCTTCCCGGCTCATACCGAGATGGATCTCCAGAGGTTCGGAAATCTGCCATCCGATCGTTCTGACCGGATTGAGAGAATTCATGGGTTCCTGAAAAATCATGGCCATTTTGTTGCCCCGGACATCACACATCTCCTCCTCGGACAGCTTGAGCAGATCGCGGCCTTCGAAGAGAATCTCCCCCTCCACCACCTTTCCGGGAGGGTTGGGGATCAAACGCAGAAGGGATAGGGCGCTGACGCTCTTACCGCAACCGCTCTCCCCTACCAGTCCTACGGTTTCCCCTTCATGGATGTCATAGGAAACCCGGTCCACGGCCTTGATCAAACCGTCGTCGGTATGAAAATGAGTACTTAAGTTCTTTACTTCGAGTAATGGTGCCATAGCTCCTCTACAAACCGGTGTAAGGTATAAGGTTTAAGGTTTAAGGTAAAACCCCATGCTCTATGCCCTATGCCCTATGCTCTTTGCTCTTTGCCTCTCCCCTCACGCCTCACGCGTTTACTTAATCTTCTTCCCTTCTCCCCTAAGTCTCGGATCCAGAGAATCTCTCAGCCCGTCACCCAGAAAATTGAAGGCCAATACCGCCAAAGTGATCAACACACCCGGGGCGATGGAAAAGAAGGGAACGGTTTCCAGATAAGCATAGCCGGTCCTGAGTTCTTTTCCCCAGCTCGCTGTCGGAGGCTGAACTCCCAGACCGAAAAAGGCCATGGCGCTCTCCAGCATGATAAAGGCCCCCAGACTGATGGTAACCGCCACAATGATGGGAGCCAGACAGTTGGGAAAAAGATGTTTAAACATAACGCGAGCGCCGGAGGCCCCGGCCGCCCTGGCCGCCTCCACATAAGGCAGTTCCCGGACCATGAGCACCTGGCCTCGCATAATCCGGCAAAATCCGGTCCAACCGAGGATGCCCAGGGCGATGATGATATTTTTCAATCCCGGTCCGAGGGCGGCGGCCAAAACCAGGACAAAAGGCAGATAGGGAATACACATAAAGGTATCCACGATGCGCATGATGATCATATCCGTGATCCCGCCTTTATAGCCGGCCCAGAGGCCCAGGACAGACCCGATGAATACCGAAAGAAACACGGAAAAAAAACCTACCGTCAAAGAAACGCGGGAGCCGTAAATAATGCGGGAATAAAGATCACGGCCGACATTATCCGTCCCCAGCCAGTGTTCGAAGGAGGGACCGGTTAATACGTTGTATAGGTCCTGGGCATTGGGATTATGCGTGGAGAGAAGGGGCGAAAAAATCGCCATGACCGCCAGCAGTAGGATAATGACGATTCCGGCCCGGGAAAGCTTATGCTTAAAGACCCCTCTGATAATCGCCCTGGCCCCGATGCGTGACACCCGGCGCGGTTCGATGGGTTCGTTTGTTTTATCTGCTTTATCCGACATTGGTTTGCTCACCTGTAAAATCTGAAATGGTTAAAGGTGAAAGGCATAGGGCATAGGGCATAGGGCATAGGGCATAGAGCATAGGGCATAGAGCATAGGGCAAAGAGCATAGAGCATAGAGCATAGGGCGTAGAGCATAGAGCATGGGCTTTTACCTTAAACCTTATACCTTATACCTTTTATTTCTGTATTCTCACCCGGGGATCCAGGACTCCATAGGTGAGGTCCACCAATAAATTCATGAGTAATACATTTAAGGCGACGATCACCAACACAACCTGCAGCACCGGAAAATCCCGGGCGAAAACCGCATCGACCCCCATCCGGCCCAGGCCGGGGATGGCAAACATAAATTCAACTATAAAGGCCCCGCTCACCATATGGGCCCAACTGAGCCCGATGACCGTCACCACCGGCAACATGGCCGGCTTAAAGGCGTGTTTTCCGATAACCCTTTTTTCATCAGCACCCTTGGCCCGGGCGGTACGGATGTAGTCCTGGCTGAAGACCTCCAGGAAACTGGAACGCACATAGCGGGCCAGCAGACCGGCGCTGCCCGTGCCCATAATGAAGGTAGGCATGGCCACTGAAAGGATGTTTTCCCAGGGGCTTTCAAAAAAAGACACATACCCGGAGGGAGGAAAGATGGGCCAGATTACCGCCAGCAGGTAAATAAAAACGATCCCCTCCCAGAAAGCCGGGATGGACACGCCGATAATAGAGGTCGTGGTCAGAAAGGCGTCCAGCTTGGTGTTTCGTTTCAGGGCGCCGATGATCCCAACCGGGAACCCGATAATCCAGGCCCAGAAGGTCGCCCCCACGAAAAGCTCGATGGTCACCGGCAACCTGGACAGAAACATGGACATGACCGGTTCCCCGCTGCCTATGGATTTTCCCCATTTCCCTTGGACAAAATCTTTCAGCCAGATCACATACTGGGTATAGATAGGTTTATCCAGACCGTATCGGGCCCGAAGTTCGGCCATGATGGTCTTGTCGGCCAGATCGGAATTGGCCATGGCAGCGAAGGAAACCGGGTCCCCGGGGAGCATGCGGACCATAATAAAAATAAGGATGGATACCAGA
>JBFMBU010000103.1:0-18330 GCA_040755035.1 Thermodesulfobacteriota bacterium | reverse complement strand
TCAATGTAATCTCTGTGCCGCGGTCTGTCCCACCGGAGCCATTACCAAAGGACAACCCTTTGACCTTTTTGCCTGCAGCACTCATACGTATAGAGACAATATGACCGGGTTCCAGAACTGGGTGGAGGCCATGGTTACCTCGCAGGACATGACCGAATACCGTAGCCATTTTAATAACCGGGAAACGGCCTTAATGTGGCAGTCCCTGATGTTCCGGATGAGTTATCGCTGCAGTTATTGTATGGCCGTCTGTCCGGCCGGGGAAGAGGTCAAAACGGATTATCTCAAAAATAAAAAGGAACACGTGGATAGAATAGTAAGGCCGCTCAAAGATCGGCGAGAACCCATTTATGTAGCAGCCGGTTCCAAAGCAGAGGCGCGGGTAAAAGCCAATCCCCATAAAGAGTTGAGAATTGTGCCCGGAATGATGTGAGACCCCCGAAGTGAAGGCCCACCTATTGAAATTAAACAAAAGGAGGCAAAAATGTTCAAAACAAAATTTACGGAAATGATGAATATTGAGTATCCCATTATGCAGGGCGGGATGATGTGGATTTCCCGTGCGGAATTGACCAGCGCCGTCTCCAATGCCGGAGGATTGGGGACCATGACCGCTCTGACCTTTTCCGATCCCAAGGATCTGGCGGCTGAAATAAAAAAGACCCGGCAGATGACCAGCCAACCCTTTGCCATCAATTTAACCCTGCTTCCCACCTTCCGGGAGATCAATTATGACCATTATGTCGAGGTCATCATCGGTGAAGGGATCCCGGTCGTGGAAACGGCAGGGAATAACCCCGGACCGATTATTGCCAAATTGAAAGCGGCCGGTATCAAGGTGATTCACAAGTGTACGACCGTGAGGCACGCTAAAAAAGCCCAGGAGTTGGGCTGTGATGTAGTCAGCATAGACGGTTACGAATGCGCCGGGCACCCCGGCGAAGATGATGTCGGAGGTTTGGTCCTCATTCCGGCGGCGGCCAGCGTGTTAAAGATTCCCATTATCGCCTCCGGTGGGATCGGGGATGCCCGGGGGCTGGTGGCCGCCTTGGCCCTCGGAGCGGAAGGGGTAAATATGGGAACACGATTCATGCTGACCCAAGAAGCACCGGTCCATCAGAATGTTAAAGACTGGCTGCTCCGATTTACCGAACGGGACACCCTATTGCTCCTGCGGGCCTTCCGCAATTCTGAGAGAGTGGCTAAAACCCCGAATTCGGAAAAGGCCCTGGAGATGGAGAGAAAGGGCGCCACCATCGAGGAAATGAGACCGATACTGTCCGGCAGCAGAGGACAGTCGATGATACAATCCGGCATTGTGGACGAGGGGATCATGAGCGTCGGCCAGTGCATCGGCCTGATTCAGGACATCCCGACGGTAAAGGAACTGGTGGACAGAATTATTAAAGAAGCCAAACAAATTATCAGTGAACGCCTCAATAAACTTGTGGAAATTTAGGGCATCAGAGCGGATTAACCTTTTCCCTTTTGTCGCTGAACAGGAGGGATAGAAGCACTTAACAAAAAAGGAGACGGACCATGGAATACAAATTCATTAAAAGAAAAACAGAAGATCATATCGCCTGGGTTTCTATGGCGCGGGTAGACCGTTTGAATGCCGTCAACCTGGAACTGGCTGTGGAAATTTTAGAATCCTTTAAAGAGCTGGCTGAGCTGGATGAGGTCCGGGTAATCATTTTGAAAAGTGAGGCCAGGATATTCTGTGCCGGCCTTGATTTGAAATCGGTCATGTCCGGAGGGTTAGGGGGACCTGATCAGAACCCATCGAATTTTGAAGTAAGCGGCCATCCGCTGCTGGAGTGCTGCAACAGTATTGAGCGCTGCAAAAAACCCGTGATCGCTGCCGTTCATGGCGCCTGTGTAGGGGCGGGACTCGACCTGATCTCGGCCTGCGATATCCGGTTTTGCACGGAAGAGGCTACTTTTTCCATCCGGGAAACGGGCATCGGGATAGTTTCGGATATGGGATCCATCCAGCGATTGCCCTTTATCATAGGGCAGGGTTTTACCCGAGAGATGGCTTTTACCGCCGCTTTTTATACGGCCCGGGAGGTGGAGAAGATGGGCTTGGTCAACGCCGTTTATCCGGACCAGGCGTCCCTCTATGGTGCTGCTGAAAAACTGGCCCGTACCATCGCCGACAACCCACCGCTGGGGGTGCAAAACTCGAAATTGCTGTTGAATGAGGGGCGTTATTTAAAAGTGGAAGAGGCGATGCTGCAAGCAGGCGAAGTGAATCGCAGGTTAATGGGAAGCGATGATTTCAAGGAGGCCGCCACCGCCTTTCTCCAGAAGCGGAAACCGGTTTTCAAGGGAAAATAACGAGGTGCGGCATCGTTCGAATTTACCACCTTTTTTAGAAGTCCCCAAAGGGTAAACCGGGGGAAGGAGTATACTATGGGAGAATGGAAAAAGACATCCTGTGTGTTGTGCGGCAATCAGTGCGGCCTCGAGGTTCAAGTGGAGAGCAATAAAATCTTTAAAGTCCGGGGAGATAAGGACAACCCGGTCAGTGAAGGCTATGTATGCCGAAAAGGCTTGAACGTTGCCTTTCATCAGCACAACAAAGACCGGGTGCTCTATCCACTGAAGAAGGTGGGAAACAGCTTTCAACGGGTCTCCTGGGACCAGGCCATCAGTGAGATCGCCGAAAAACTAAAGACCATTCTGAACGAGCATGGCCCTCGCGTCTTGGCCTCAGTGGTCGGCGGCGGCGAGTTTGCTTTTCTGAGTATGCCTTTCCCTATTCGTCTGGTGCAGGGACTCGGTTCACGATACCAATATTCCGCGGCCAACCAGGAGTTTGCCGGCAGGTATTGGGCCCACGGCCTGACTCTGGGAAGTCAAAATTTCCAGATGGAATCGGATTTTGAACAATGTGAGATGCTCATGCTGGTGGGGAAGAATCCCCTGATGAGCCATCATTTCCCCCAGGCGCGGACAAAATTGAGAAAGATGTCCAAAGACCCGAATCGGCTTCTGGTCGTTGTCGATCCACGGGTTTCCGAAACCGCCCGCATCGCCGATATTCATCTGGCTATCCGACCCGGAACGGATGCCCTGTTTATTAAGTCCATGATTTCCATCATCCTCAAGGAAGGGATATATAATAAAGAATTTATCGCTAAAAATACGGACGGGTTCGAAGAGATCTTGCCTTGGTTTTCCAGCTTTGACGTCAAATCCGCGCTGAAGGTCTGTGAGCTGGATCATGATCTGGTAGTCAAGGTCTGCCGGGAACTCGTCACCCGTCGTTCCAGTATTCTGGATGACCTGGGGATACTGATGAACCGGCACAGTGCCCTAGTATCCTATCTACTGGTGGTTCTGCTGGCTCTTTGCGGACGTATTGGCGTGCCGGGCGGAAATTATTTGGTAGGTGGAGGCCCTGGACGAGGACCCAGGGATCCTAAGGTCTGGAGAACTTTATTAACGGACATTCCGGCTATCAATGGCATGTTCCCGCCTAATGTTTTGCAGGAGGAAATCCTAAGTGATCATCCGGAACACCTCAGGGCCCTGCTCTGCTACGCCACGAATCCCTTGCGTTCCTATGCCGATACGACAGCCTATGAAGAGGCCTTTTCAAAGCTCGATCTGCTGGTGGTGGCCGACATCACCTTGAGCGAAACCGCGGCCCTGGCCCATTACGTACTTCCCTGTAAAACCTCTTTTGAGTCTTGGGAAGGGAATCCCGGGCGGGGTTTCTCGGAGGTCATCGCCCGGATGAGGCCCCCGGTACTCGAGGCTGAAGGAGAGCAGAAAGAAAATGGCGAGATATTCACCCTGCTGGCCGAGGCCATGGGCCTCATCCCTCCCATTCCCGAATCGCTTCATGCTGCTGCCCAAAGCGGCAGCCTCGTGGAATACGGGCAAAAATTAGGGGAGTATCTGATGTCTTCTCCGGAAGGAGGCAAGGCTTTGTCCTTTATTGTGGCCAAAACGCTGGGCAAGGCCTTGGGATCGGTTCATCTGGCCAGTATCTTTCCCTTGTTTATGCAATTAAGCCAGGCCCGCCAGGAAGGCGCCGCCAAGGCCGGTTTTCCTCCCGGACCGGACCAGGGCCTGGCCATCTTTCAGGCCATCCGGAGCCATCCGGAAGGGATTTTAATCGAAGTGCGCGATCCGGAGAAGAACCTGGAGGCTTTACAAACCAAGGACAAGAAAATTCAACTGTATAATCCGGAAGTAGATGAATGGATAACGAAAATAAATCCTGTGGATGAAGCAGAACTGCTCAGGCTCGATGAAAATTTTCCTTTGATCCTTATGGCCGGAAGGCATATGGACATGAACGCCAACACCATGATGAGGGATCCGGCCTGGAACGCCGGCAAAAGGGCCTGCACTTTGGCCATTAATCCTGCCGATGCCGAAGCTTTGGGCATTGTGGATAAACAGACGGTGAAAGTGATCACCGCGGCCGGGGAGGAAACCATAGAAGCCGAAGTTACCAACGATGCCAGAAAAGGCCAGGTCATCATGCCCCACGGCTTTGGCCTGGTCTACGACGGGGATGCCTACGGCGCCAACGTCAACCGATTGGCCAAAAACACCAATCGCGACTTTGTCGGCACCCCTATGCACCGCTATGTACCCTGCCGGGTAGAGGCGGTGTAATGAAAATCCGGCATTATACGTTTGAGGAATTTGTGGACCGGGTCAAAGCCTTTCACGGCTATGAAGCCCCGGGCGTTATCGTCGGGGGTTTCATGGTCGACCTGGCCTATCGCCATCTGCCGGAAGGCGGACTTCTGGATGCCCTGAGCGAGACGCCGAAATGCCTGCCTGACGCCATCCAACTCTTAACCCCCTGTACGCTGGGCAATGGCTGGCTCACCGTAGTGAATGTCGGGCGCTATGCTCTGACTCTTTATAATAAAGATAGCGGGGAAGGGGTGCGGGTCTTTGTAGAAACGGACAGACTCGCACCCTGGCCGGAATTAAAGACCTGGTTTTTCAAGCTGAAAACGAAGAAAGAACAAGATTCGGATTTGCTGATGGCCCAAATCAAAGAAGCAGGAAGTGAAGTCTTGGGGATGGAGAAGGTAAAAGTGTCCGAGCGCTTTCTTCAAAGTCGCAAACGCGGCCATCTCGGGGTTTGTTCAAAATGCGGGGAAGGATATCCGCTGGATGACGGACCGCTTTGCTTGGTCTGTTCGGGGAAGGAGCTTTTATACTTGAAAAGGACCGGATAAGACTTGTAACCGCCTGTTGATTTTCCAATCCTTCCTGAGCCCTCTAAAAACCCGATCTATGTTATGGTACTTTTTTGACCGCACCCGATGCGGCTTATTCGGGATATAAGGGATCATGATTGATCTCTACCAGGGTCCTTTCTATGCAACCGGCCGGGAAAGGGAATTATCGAAAAAATTTTAGGCACCTCTCCCCTTGCGGCGGCGTGGTTCATTAATCGGCGGTTTTTTTTCGAATATCCGTATCTCCCCACAGCCTAAATGATTCGTTCGCCTTTTGGCTTTGCCGCTCATTTTTGCTAATGTCAAGAAAATAGACCTGACCCCCACCAGCATAAGAAAAAAAGAAGATCCTGCGGGATATGCAAACCCCAGAAAAAAGGTTTGGAAAACCGTTGGAAGGCAAAAGATGAACAATCTCTTAGGTTGTAGGAAGGGAGGAGAGATGAGTTTATTTGATTAAAGGGTCTGTAAATAATTTTCCAGGTTTTCTCGGAACTTAGAAAAAACTTCTTCTCCCTTTGCAATGCCATCGGCCATTCGGTCCCATTCCATTTGAAAACCATACCCATGAAGGGCAACGTGCCTGAATTTCCGATATGGTGACATGTTGGAGGCTAACGTCGAATCAAACAATATCGGTAATGATGAATAAGGGGGATTAAAAAACCTTTTGAATAACTCGATATGCCACATTTCACCGGAGGGGAGGGGTACCGAATTGAACCGGCTGATACGTTTTAAAATATTTTCAATCCCATTGTAAAATTGAGTTAAAAAAGCCGCGGCCGCGGTCTTTTCCCGGATAGTTGGATTTTTTTCTTTAACTTCAAATTGGAGGGCATTCAATTCTTTAATAATTTTATCGATACTCTCCAATTCGATATTTATCTCTTCCCGGAGATCTTCAATATTCATAGCAGGACTTGTCCCTTTTTCTCGATATGCCGAGTAAAACGGGAGGGTGGGGTTAAAGGAATAATGTCCAGGGGAATCTCTAACTCATCCTCAATTTTTGCCGCCAGTTCAAATAGCTTCCATCCTGGAATTCCATCACAGGCGAGATCAACATCGCGGGCTTCCTGTGGTCTCTCGGTTTGACTCCCAAAAAGAATCAGCCGGGTTGCTCCAAAATCTTTTGCCAGTTCGATCAATCTGTTAATGCGGGTCTGGTCAAGGATCATTTTGGTTGCCTCTTGTTAGGTTGGTTAGTAATTGCTGAATAAAAGGCTTTTAGTTTCTTGGCCAAAGATTCTATTTTTTGATGGATATTGCCTCTTGATGGGGAGAGTATAAAATAAGAAAAAAAGCAAGGCAAGGAGAAAAATAAGGCCAAAGGTAAGTGGGCAAAGGGGGTCTTCTGGAGAGAATGGGACTTTCCCTGGCTGAAATTTAGAAATAAAAATCGAGACGGGGAAAAGAAGAGGCTCCCAAGTAAAAAATGAACGAACAACTCCCATGGCTTTCCGAGTTTTCTTTAAACGGAAAAGTAATTCTGGTCAATGATTTCCTCTTAGAAAGGATGCTCTTGCCTGTCGGCAGACAGGGGGAATCCGAGTAGTCTATCAGAATTTCAAGGACTTTGGGTTTGGGTGGGGGTCTCTGGTTAGTCTGCCATAAGCCCAAGGGTGTTTTTTTTATTGACGGAGTAATCTTTTTGGAGTATAAGGGTAGTATGAAAGTCAAGACATCTATAACCTTATCAGAAGATTTGCTGAAGGTGATGGGTGAATATGCCGAGGAATACAAGACCCGATCGGAATTCATCGAAAAAGCCATTCGGGCCTTTATTAAACAACTCGTTCGTAAGCAACAAGAGGATCGAGACCTTGAAATTATCAACCATCGTGCGGATTATCTAAACCGGGAAGCAGCGGATGTCTTAACCTACCAGGTCGATCTATGAAACGTGGTGAGTTGTATCGTGTAGCTAACCCTTCAGCCAAGGACCCAAAAAAATCGAGGGTCTTCGTAGTGGTAAGCCGCCAGGTTCTCATTGATTCCCGCTTTTCCACAGTCATTTGCGCTCCGATTTATTCAACTCACGACAGTCTTTCTACTCAAGTAATGGTTGGGGTGGATGAGGGGTTGAAGCACGAAAGCAGTGTTCACTGCGATGAACTTATAAGTATGCCTAAGTCGTTTCTGACCAACTATATCGGATCGCTTTCTCCTCAAAAAACCGAAGAAGTTAACCGGGCTTTAAGCGTAGCCTTGGATATACGGGATCTTAAGGGCTGAACCGCCAGGTCCGGTTACATTTCCACGAGTTGTTGGAGGCAGGTCAATTTTCTTGACATCTTCTTTCGTTCGCATAATGCAGCCTTAAATGATCGGCGGTTTTTTTGTGGAACTATCCGTACCTCCCCACTACCTCACTGACAATGATTAGATCATCCCTCGCGTCTATGCGTTGGCACTCCCGTGCTAATGCTAATGTTAAGAAAATAGACCCCAAATCTGCATGACTCCAAATCTACATGGCCGGGAGAATGTAGTTGTTCAGTATATTCATTGTTGGGATGAGACCCCCCTGAGGCTGAGAATAGTTTCCTGCGGTAAAGACAATAACTGTGTCCAGTGTGGGAAAGACGAAGATGCCTTGCCCTCCCCAACCCATCGCTGCATATCCCTCGACGGTCTTGCCTTCTATTCCATATTTATGTAACCACCACTGATAGCCATAGCCTGTTATCCACAAGGGACCGGCCTTCACCTGTTCTCTGGTCGCTTCTTCAATCAATTTGGTAGACACGACCTGCTCCCCTTTCCAAATGCCTTTTCTTAAGAACAGATAACCCAGCTTGGCCATGTCCCGCGGGCGAAGGGACAGGCCCCCGCCTGAGTGAGGGACTTTACGTATTTTGTCAAGGTAGCCTAATTCATATTTTGAGATTCCTAACGGCCCAAAGAGATACTTTTGTGCGAATTCGTTGATGGATAAGGAAGACCTTCTTTCTATGATTGTCCCAAGCAATGTCGAAAGTCCCGAATTATAAACAAACTTGCTTCCCGGCGGGTCCTTGATGGGTCTGTTGAATAGATAACCGATAATATCGTCCGCCTGAAACATAAGCACAGCAGAATTACGGGGATCTAAATAATTCAAGGTCGTCTCGTCCCAGTCAAAACCGGCGCTCATCGAGAGTACGTCTCGCAAGGTGATCGCGCCTTTGTTGTTTGTACTAAGCTCTTTTTTGTATTCAGGGAAAAAGGCCAGGAGAGGCTCCTCGGTTCCTTTGATCAGGCCCTTGTCTATGGCTATGCCAATCAAGGTCGACGAAAAGCTCTTGGTTACCGACATAACGCTATGCAGGTCCTCGCGGGTAAAGGCCACATATCCTTTCACCGCATCCCAACCGGGGAAATACTCTTCGAAAACAAGCTTGCCGTTCTTGATGACCAGGACGCTGTGGATATTCGGATAGGTCCTATTGAGGATTTTTTCCGTCAGATCACTCAGCTTCTTCTTGTTGAGCTTTGTTTCAGAGGCATCCGCCGTTTGCCATCCGTCATCAGTTTGCTCAGGGATTTTGTATCTATACGGAATCTTGGCTTCTTTATCAGGGGTGGTTACGCCGGGCTTGAACTTCAGGGAATGGGCGAACTTCTTGAGGCTCTCGTCAATCTCACCTTTGCTGCTGTCAACTGTCACGGTTGTAACCACCCAATCATTCCCTTTTTTTGTGGTAACATTGAGCTTCTTCAGCCTTAATCCTGAAGAGGTGAATTCGACTTCCATGTCCCTTGCAGGGGTGCCGTCTGCTTGTTGAGTCTGCTTGTCGTACAGCAGTTTCACATCCCTGGAAGTCTTTTCAATCTCCTGCAAGTAGATGTCGGCAGCATATTCCAAAGGGGCGCTGATGGTTTGGATTACGCAAATACTAAAAGTCGGCAACCCCTCTGTGTTTGACACCTTGAAAACACAGTCGGTCCTGTCGGGTGGTTTCTCGACCCAATTGGCAGGATAGGAGACGGAAAAGGCAGGCGAGTTGCTCACATACAATCCCGGGACAGATAGGGTGGGGAAGGGGGTCTTCTCGCTGGCTTTGTTGGCGGCTGAAGCCGAGGCGGCCGGTCTGCTGCCGGTCTTAGCCTGAGAGTAGCCACAGAAAAGAATCAATAAAAAGCAACATACGGTTATCAAAGATATTTTATTTAGGTTTTTCATAATCGCTCCCTGCCTTTCTCTTGTCTGACTTTCTTTTTCTCGAATTTTTGAAATAAGCGAAGCAACGCCGAAAAAGGCCACATCAAACCCGTCCCGAAAGACAGGCCGATAGGACCGAGCATTTCCATATTAGCGGGATGTTCCATCGGGTCGTCATTGATTAAATAGGTCCAGGTGGCCGATGGTGTTTTTAATACCTGGTCTTCCAGCTGCAGATTTTTTCCGGAAATTTTCATATTGGTAAAAATTTGGATGGCATGATCCTCTATTTCCTTCTGCAAATCCGAAAACCTGGCCACGGCTAATTTTTGAAATTCAATATAGGGATCTTTACCGCCGATCCGAAACAGGTGGATGCCTTCCCGAAAACCCTCGATATCCGCCAGATACTGGGACCAGGAACTATCTATAACGTCAGCTAGGATTTTTTGACAGAGATGTTGTAAGGTTTCAAAACCAATTATGGATCGGTATTCCTGAAATTTATCCAAAGCAAGGTCTTTAAATATTTTTAATGAGGGGTTAAATTCTTCAGAGCCAAAAGATTCACCCATCGAAAAGGTGGGATTCAAAACCTCTTCCCGTTTGGCAAACATGATCCGGCGCTGTTGTTCAATAAGGGCCGAATACTTAAAAAGGTTTTTTTTGATTTCCAGATTTTGGCCTTCGATAATACGCTGCAATCGGTTTATTTCATTTCTGACCTTGGGGTGATCAAGCCTGCCTTCTTGATCGGCCTCCAGCCAATGATTAGAAATAAGATCCTTCAAATGATACTTAAGGCATAGATCATCTTCAAGGCTGATAAAAAAACGAGAGCATCCGGGATCACCCTGTCGTCCAGCACGCCCCCGGAGTTGCCTGTCAATGCGTTGGCTTTCATGCTTATTGGTACCAATAACGTATAATCCCCCTAAAGCCACAACTTCGGCCTTCTCCTTTTCTTTCATACCACCCAAACGGATATCCGTTCCACGGCCGGCCATATTCGTCGAGATCGTCACCGCGCTCAATTTCCCGGCCTCCGAAATAATTTGCGCTTCGAATTCATCATTTTTTGCATTCAGCACATTACAGAGGACACCTTTTTTCTTTAAGTTTGCGGCCAGCAAGGCTGATTCCTCTACACTGCGGGTTCCTACCAGAATCGGGCCTTTGGTCTTTTGAACTTTTAAAATTTCCCGAATTAACGCGGTCTCTTTTTGGGCCTTGTTCCTGAAAATCAGATCAGGAGAATCAATGCGCATGGAAGGTTTATTAGGCGGGATCACCACAATATTCAGGTTATAAAATCTCCGCAGCTCGTCTTCAGCGGATTCAGCGGTAGCCGACATTCCACACATTTTCGGGTATAATTGCAGAAAATGCTGCAGCGTAATGGAATTTAAAATTCTTCCCTGGATTTGCAAGGGGATATTCTCCTTCGCTTCCAGGGCGGCCTGTAATCCATTTGGCCATCGGCGCAAGTCTGCTATGCGTCCGGTGAATTCATCCAGCAGTTCAATTCGGTTATGCCGAACCAGATAATCCACATCCCGTTTAAGTAAAAATTGGGCGTGAAGAGCACAATTTAGTTGGGTCAGGACTTCCAGATTTTTGTCGGTATATAAATTTCCGCTTTTCAATAATTTCTCAACCTTTTCCAATCCGGCTTCTGTTAAAAATACGTTACGACCGGCCTCATCCATTTCAACCTCTCGCCCATATTCCAGGTTTCGGACAATTCTTACGAATTGAACAATACTCGGAATAGCATCATCCGAAGCGCCGGCCAGGACCAATGGGATTCGCGCTTCATCGATCAGTATAGAATCCGCTTCATCGATAAGGGCCATATGGAACGGTCGTTGAACCCGCTTGGCCGAAACGGTGCAAAAGCTGTCTCGTAAAAAATCAAATCCAGCTTCTTTAGCCGTGAGATACGTTATATCAGCCAAGTACGCCTGGCGCCGTTCGTCAGGACCTAACCCCTCCCGAATATGCCCGACGGTTACCCCCAAAAAATGATAAACAGGACCCATCCACTCGGCGTCTCGACGGGCCAGATAATCATTAAAAGTCAGGATATGGACCCCTTGTCCGGAGAGGGCATTGAGGGTCGCCGGGAAAACGGCCGTTAATGTCTTTCCTTCGCCGGTTTGCATTTCGGCCACCTTTCCCTGATGCAATACAATCCCGCCAATAATCTGCACGTTGAAAGGTTTGATGGATAGAACCCTTTTGATCACTTCAGATACCAGTGCATAGGTTTCAATCAGTAGATTATCTAAATTTCCTGATTTTTTAGCGGATTGATTTAATATCTGGGCGGCCTCTTTGAGTTCCCGGTCCGTTTTGGTCTGCCAGACGTTTTGACAGGCTTTGATTTTATATAAGATGGCCTCATATTGCTTCAAATTGGTTTCAATGGTTAAGCCGTTCAGACGGCGATGGAGTCTTTTTATGCTTTTCACTAATCGCGGATGGATCATAGGCACCTCCTTCTTTCAGGCTTCAATAGGGAATAACAAACAACAATTCAACCTCAGGGTCAGAGTTAACCCTAAGTCGATGGATTTATTATTCAGTTAGAAATGGTTAAAAATTGACGCTGTGGTTAGGAAAGTGAAGACGGGAAAAAGAAGGGATCATCATCTGAAGATTGATGCCAAATATTAAATTTTTGGAGGATTGAAATTACGAACTGTCCCGGTAAAACTACAGGTTGAATTTCAGAACACCGGGATATCAAACAACCCCGGATCAGAGAAGGCCTGAAAACCGGGGATGGAAAACCAACTGATATTTCAGATTGCGATCCAGATTGCTGTCTTAAGGAGGATGCATTCCCCTTAGATTGGATATGGCCGGATGGTGATAATTTAGTAACAAACTCAATCGGAGCGGTCAGTTGATCAATAGATAGGTTATTGAATCCGAGAAGGCCAGGATCAAAATGGAGTGCAGTCCAGGTAAAGGCAAGAAGTAAAAAAATCTGTGATAAATTATTTCTATATTTGGAAGTCATATTTAAGTTGAAAAATAAGTTTCGAGCGTTCATACCATTTTTTCGATTAATGATGCCACTCTCCCGACGGGGCATGGCGGTCGATATGAAAATAACTCAATATGAAAGCGTAAACTCAAATTAAAATAGAGCAGGCATCCCACCTCACCAATACTGAGAAAATATAAATATGGATAACAGCAATGTCAAGAATAAAATTTGATAAGAAGTTGATTTATCTTGGGTAGGGTAGCACCAGGAGGGGTCTATTTTCTTAACATTGCTTCATTTATTCGCAAATATGTGGGGGCAATTTTATTAAATTGACAAACAAAAAGAAATGCCTGTTACCCCCGATCGGTTTTTTCTCTTTTCCGGAAAATAATCTTAATCGGACACATAGTGAACCTGAAATGTTCCCGAATTTTGTTGGTCAAATAGCGCTGGTAGGAGAAATGGATATTCTCCGGATAATTGGCAAAGAAGATAAAGGTGGGTGGTTTGATTTCCACCTGGGCGGCGTAGTAAATCTTGACCCGCTGACCGCCGCGCAAGGGCAGGGAGTGGCCGGCGAGGATGGTTTTCAAGGCCTGGTTCAGGGGGCCGGTGTCCACCCGCCGGGTGTATTGCCGGTAGACCTCATGGATGGTATTCAACAGTTTTTCCCGGCCTAAGCCGGTCTTGGCCGAGATGGGCAGGATAGGGGCGAAGGTAAGATATTTGAGATGATAACGGATATCTTCGATGAAGGTTTTTTTATTTTTCAAATCTTTTTCAATGAGGTCCCACTTATTGATACCGACAATGACCCCTTTGCCTTTTTCAAAGGCCAGTCCGGCGATGCGGGCATCCTGGTCGGTCACCCCCTGGGTGGCGTCTAAAAGCATGACGGCCAGATCACATTGGTCGATACCTTTGATGGCGCTGAGAACGGAAAATTTTTCCAGACGCTGAGCCACCCGGGCCTTGCGGCGGATACCGGCCGTATCGATCAGGAGATAGTCCCGTCCTTTATAGGTAAAGGGGGTATCAATGACATCACGGGTGGTTCCCGGCTCGGGGCTGACCAGGACCCGTTCAAACCCCAGGAGGGAATTGACCAAAGAGGATTTGCCGACATTCGGCCGGCCGATAACGGCCAGGCGGATGCGTTTATCCTCTTGGGCTTCTTCTTCCATGGAGGGCAATCTGGAAAGGATGGCTCCCTTGAGGTTCTCCACTCCCCGCCCATGAAGGGCTGAAACCGGAAGGATGGTCTCCAGGCCGAGACGAAAATAATCGGTCAAGCCTTCTTCTAATTTGGGATTATCTAATTTGTTGAGCGTATAGATAATCGGTTTGGAAGTTTTTCGTAACCGCCCGACAACCTGTTCGTCGGCCGGGGTCAGTCCTGATTTGCCGTCGCCGACAAAAACGATCAGATCGGCCTCTTCCAAGGCCATTTCGATCTGCTCCCGCAAGCCCTTGTCCATCAGACTTTGTTTGTCCCACTCAAAGCCGCCGGTATCCACCAGAGAAAAGGTTTTTCCCTCCCAGGTCACCTCCTGGAAATTCCGGTCCCGGGTCACCCCGGGCTGGTCATCGACAATGGCCTTTCGTCTGCGGATCAGGCGATTGAAGAGGGTGGACTTGCCCACATTGGGGGCGCCGACAATGGCTACGATAAAACCCATTAAAATGACTTTCTGCTTGAGTTTGGATTGTTATGACTTGGTTGTAAAACAGCCGTCTGGGTGAATTGGTCGTTTCAAGGATTGGAACGACGAGAAATCTTTAATGATCCCAAGATTTCTCCCTTCGGTCGAAATGACCAAAAGAATTTTTATAATATTTTACATGATCATTATTCTTTTACATATAAATAATGGTCATGATTTTCTGCCAGATTAACCGGTCCATCGAAAGATCCACGCCGGTTTAAAAAGGGATCATTCCGGTATCCTTTTCTGATTTCTGCCGGGGAACGTAAACGAAGGTCGTCGATCATTCGACGGAGGAACCCGCTGATCGTAGTCCCATTGGCCTTGGCCTGTTGCCTAACGGTCTCATATTGGTCCACCGACAGTTCTATGGTCAAGCGTTTTGGGGCCATGCCTTTCATTCCTTAGGAAAAAATATGCAAATACCTATATTGATGGACTCGTAAAAAGGCTCCGCAGTCATCCCGACTGAAAAGGAGGGATCTTATAACCTAACGAATAATAAAGATTTCTCATTCAGTCGAAATGACAAGTTTGGCGGATTTCAAGTTTTTACAGAATTTTTATAATAACTGTGTTCCCAAGGCGGGTCAATCCATTTTTTTATTGACAACCCTTAAAAAAGGTCTAAAGTACCCCCCGTCATCCGGATAGTATTCCAAAGATGACCGGCTAATTCTCCGGCGCCAAACCGGGGAAGCGGGGGACCCGATCAGTCGGGGCGTATCCTTTTTCATAAAAGGTAGGGCATCCGTTACCTCCTGCCCGAGCCCGTCAGCTAACCTCGCAGCCAAGAGGGGGTGTTATAATGAAGATCCTTGTCCTGGGCCTGCTTAATCTCGGACTGATTGTTTTCTTCGTTTTCCTGCTCCGGAAACGGAATCTCCTTTCTTATAACCAGGGGGGGCGGATCTGGCTGACCGCCTTATCCATCGGGGTCATTACTCTGATGGATGAGTTTACCTCCATCTTTTATGTCCCGGCCGAGGCCTACCGTTTTATCGGGTTGAGCGCCATTCCGTTCATCATCATTACCAGCCTCCTGATCCGGTTTATCAGCACCCGCCTGACGGAGATTGCCGAAATTCTAGAAGGTCATCAGCTCATCGGCGGCGGAGTTTATTCTTTTTCCTATCTGGTTTTAGGACCCATGGTGTCCTTTGTGGCCGTGGCTTCCATCCTGGTGGATTATATTCTCACCGCCTGCATATCGGCCGTCAGCGCCGTCTCCAACGCCACTTCCTTTTTTCCCCTTTCTCCTCAGGTTTCTTTGTTTCTTGTCTTGGCCATTATCTGGGGTGTGGCCGGCCTGAATATCCTCGGCATCCGGGAAAACGCCCGCTTCATCTTCCTGATCTTTATCGGAGCAGCCTTTATCATGCTCAACCTGATCATCTCCGGGATTTTGGATCTGGACCAGCGATCCGTCGGGCAATGGCATCTGGCAGCAACCCAGGCTGTAGCCCAGGTCAATGTCGGGTCTTTTTTCGGCGACTACAGTCGTCTCATTTCCGGAATCGCCTTTTGTATTTTGGCCTATTCCGGGGTGGAATCGGTCCTGCAGACGGCCGGATTCGTCCGCAGCTGGAAGGAAATCCGTAAAGCCTACTGGTTTCTGGCTTTGACCGTCGGAATTGCTACCCCGCTGGTCGCCGCCCTGGTGCTATCGGCCCCCATCGATTTTAAAGCCCATGAAGGGGACCTCATCACCCATTACGCCACCAGACTGAACGGTTTTTCCTTCGGTGTGGCCGTGGCCGTTCTGGCCAGCTTTACTCTGACCATGGCCGTCAATACCGCCTTTGTCGCTTCCAGTGAACTGATGGAAAGGGTCGCCCACCGTTATGGTTTTCAGTGGCTGACCGCCGTCAACCGCAAACAATCCCTGTACCGAATTCATTTGTCCAACGCCGCTTTTTTTTCGGTCATTATTCTCCTGACCATGGGCAGTCAATCGGAATTGGCCAATATGTATGCCCTGGGTCTTCTGGCCTCTTTCTGTATCAATATGGGGGCCCTGATCCTCTACCGCTATTTCCAGGGTAAAGGCCGGGGCCTGGCTTACTCCACCAGCCGTCTGGGGACCCTTTTACTTTGGATTCTATTGGTCAGTTGTTTTTTCATTCTGGCTGTTGATAAACCCCGGGCTACCCTGCTCTGGGGAAGCGTAACCGGGATCATGCTCCTTCTTGGATTCGCAGTGGCCCGAAGACGTTCGCCGGAGATCAGGGAGATCGAACAGGGTGATAATGAGATGGGTCTGATCCTTTTCCTTTCAGAATCGGAAGAGCGGGAGATCCATCTTTTTTTCAAAAGATCGGAAGAGGCCGGCCGGTCCGAATACAAGAATAATGAGGCCTTTATTACCTTTTATTCTCCGAGAGTGGGGGGCCTTCCGCCCCGGATCGTTTCCAATCAATTTCGTTTTCCTTTGCATAAGATCACCCTTTTTCAGAGGATGGTCTCCATCCTTAGAGTGTTGGAGTACGAAATGCCCGATCGCCGGGTGACGGTTCATTTGGGTTGGCCCCTGTCTTCCTGGTGGGACCGGCTTTCCATGGGGGTGATGGTTTTTAATCTGATGCGCTTGCCCAGACTTTTTCCGGCCTTTAATTTCCAAATAGGGTACGATCGGAAGTCTATGAAGATTCAAGAACAAAACAACGCTCTTCAGAAGGAGGAGTTGGAAAGGGGGAAAACCCATGAGACAATGTAACAGGAAGGAAGACGGGAAAATCAGCGGTCCAATTCTCATCCTGGGAATTCTTTTAGCGGTCTCTTTGCTGTTGGTAATCGTTACTCAATTTTATGGAGTAAAACTTACCCTGGAGGATTACGTGGGCCTTCAGGTAAAAAAACTGGAGTTGCTTTCCCGGATGCAGGTCAATCTGTTTAAAGCGGTGGAAGCCGAAAAAATGGCCGTTAGCGCCGATACCGACGAATCTTCCATAGCCTTCGCCGATCAATCGCGGAGGAAATCCGATGCGCTGGAGACGGATCTAAAGGAGTTTGTCCTGCTGGCCAAAAAAGACTCAACGAATCGGGAAATGGATTTGATACGGGAGCTTGAACATAACTGGCGGGAATTCAAGGCCGTGGATAAGGACTTGCTGGATTTTGCCGTTAAAAACACCAATCTTAAAGCGGCCAAAATTTCCTTTGTCCAGGGGGGAGAAATCCTGCACCGCCTGGAGAAGGCCCTGGAGGGGATCATTCAAGAGCAGGAGGAGAACCGCCAGGATTTGCGGATTATGCGTCGGAGTTGCCAAATGATGATCGCCGCCCAGAAGATTTATGCCCTTCATGCTCCCCATATTGCCGCAACACAGGACAGCCAAATGGATGCCCTGGAAAAAGAAATGAAAAAACATGAGCGTGACATCACTGATGATTTGGCTGTTCTGACCCGAATCCTTCCGGAAAAGGATCTAAAAACCCTGGAACAGGCCAGGGAGGCCTCCAAGGATTTTTCCCGAATAACCGCCAAAGTAGTCGAGCTTTCCCGCCAAAACACAAACATCAAATCGTTTGAAATATCTCTAGGCCGGAAGCGGAAAATTACCGCTGCCTGTGATGAAGTCCTCAGGAGTCTGGAAGAGGTGGTCCGCAGTCAATCCTTCAAGGCCACCCGGTAGGGAGGAGGTCCAAGACCATTCCTTTTGGTGACGAAACAGTATCGGGTTATTAACCAACGTTAAAAAAACCGTGACCAGGGTTGACTTCGGATTGATTTTCTTGTAAAAGGATTTTTTCTGTAAGGTCCTCTGATTGTATTAAGCATTCTCAGGTTGTTTCCATGTCTTTTTCTAAAAAAACGGCTTGGGCTGTTGGAGCCCTTCTGCTTACAACCCTGATCGGTTTTCTGTTTTGGATTTATTTCGGCCCAAAAGAGACGGTAGCCGGAATCTTTATCGATTATGAGCGGTCCCTGGCCGGGTTGGAAGTCAAAAGGGTCTGGATTCCCGGTGTTCAGATCTCCTATCTGGAAGGAGGGGCGGGCGAAACCCTGCTGCTTATTCACGGGAGCGGGGATGATAAGGACAGTTGGACCCCGGTGGCCAAATATTTAACCGGTCGTTATCGCGTCATCGCCCCGGATCTCCCCGGTTTCGGGGAAAGTGATCGTTTAGAAAAAGGCGGTTATAAAGCCCAGGACCAGGTCAAACACCTCCAGGCCTTCACCCGCACCTTGGGTTTAACGGCCTTCCATCTGGGGGGGCATTCTCTGGGGGGAAAGATATCCGCCGCTTATGC
>JBFMBU010000102.1:0-9822 GCA_040755035.1 Thermodesulfobacteriota bacterium | reverse complement strand
TGAAAGGAAAGATCGGGGGTTTCGATCAGGGCCAGAAGACCGTTTACGATTTCTGATAAATTATGGGGGGGAATATTGGTGGCCATGCCCACGGCAATCCCCGAGGAGCCGTTGATCAACAAGTTGGGAACTTGTGTGGGAAGGATGGAAGGTTCCTGTAAAGAACCATCATAATTGGGGATAAAATCGACCGTTTCTTTATCCAGATCCTCCATGAATTCATGGGCCAGGCGGGTCATACGGATTTCGGTGTAACGCATAGCCGCGGGGGAATCCCCGTCAACCGAGCCAAAATTGCCCTGACCATCCACCAGCGGATAGCGCAGGGAAAAATCTTGAGCCATGCGTACTATCGTGTCATATATCGCCGTGTCCCCGTGGGGATGGTATTTACCCATGACATCCCCGACGATACGAGCCGATTTTTTATAGGCCTTGTTATAATCATTGCCCAGCTCGCGCATGGCATAAAGGCTTCGTCGATGTACCGGTTTTAATCCATCCCGGATGTCGGGTAGGGCACGATCGATAATGACACTCATGGCATAATCCATGTAAGAGCGTCTGATTTCGTCTTCAATGTTTATTGGAACTTCCAGTGAACCCACCGTCATTACTTTTCCTTTTTTGATGTAATTTTTTGAACCGGGACGATTGACGAAGCGAAGATAAAGAGGACCCTTTTCCTACTGACTATAAGCCCTCTGTCCCTGCCCGGGACAGTTAAACATCCAACTCCCGGACTTCCAAGGCGTGCTGGAAAATAAAATCCCGCCGCGGTTCAACCTTATCACCCATGAGGATGGTGAAGATCTCCTCGGTCTCCACAATATCTTCGATCTTGATCTGAAGCAGGGTGCGGTTCTCCGGGTTCATGGTGGTTTGCCAGAGCTGCTGGGGATTCATCTCTCCCAATCCTTTATAGCGCTGGATATTCAAACCCTTTTTCCCTTCCTCCATAAAAAAATCCAGTAAGGCCTTGGGATGGGAAATGGAATGAGGCTGCTGATCATTGAACACCATTACCGGAAAGGCTTTAAGCCAGGGCAGCTCTTTTTTAAAACGTCTCAGGTTTTGAAAATCCGCCAGGGCTTGCAGGTTCCAGTCAATGGAGGACTTGACGGTCCCTCCGGCTTGATCTAAAAGAGGCAGGGAATAGGTTTGGTGCTCTTCATCAAAAACAATATCGGCCGTGGGAACCTTTTTTTTCTCCAGATTTTTTTTCAAGGCCTGGGCGTAAGAACGGTCTTTAAGTCTTTCCTTGGTCAGGCCTTCCGCAGCATCCGGATCGGCGATGATTTCCAGAAGTTCGGGCTTAAACCCCCTCATTTCCAGCTTTTCCTGGGAGCGAAGATAGTAATTCAATTTTTCCAGAAACTGGATCAGGGGTTCCCCTTCCAGATATTTTTCTTTTTCTTTCCAAAACAGCTTTTTTTTATGGATACCCCTTTGCCCCAGGAATTTTTTAAAAGCCTCATCATCTTTGATATACGTTTCTTCTTTCCCAGAGACCACACGATAAAGAGGGGGTTGGGCGATAAATAAAAACCCTTTTTCTATGATTTGAGGTAATTGGCGGTAAAAAAAAGTCAGCAGAAGGGTACGGATATGGGAACCGTCCACATCGGCATCCGTCATGATGATGATTTTATGATACCGCAATTGATCGGGTTGAAAATCATCCTGCCCCACCCCGGCACCCAGGGCGGTGATGATGGTCCTGATCTCGTTGTTTTCTATCATCTTGTCGAAACGGGCTCTTTCCACATTCAGAATTTTTCCCCTCAAGGGTAGAATGGCCTGAAATTTTCTGTCTCGGCCTTGTTTGGCCGAACCCCCGGCCGAATCCCCCTCCACGATATATATTTCACTGAACTTTGGGTCTCTCTCCTGGCAGTCGGCCAGTTTTCCGGGGAGGGTCGTTTCAACCAGGGCCCCTTTTCTGCGGGTCAACTCTTTGGCCTTGCGCGCCGCCTCTCGGGCCCGGGCTGCTTCCGTCACCTTGGACAGGATATTTTTAGCCACCGAAGGATTTTCTTCCAGAAAGGCGCTCAATTCTTCATAGACCAGATTTTCCACCAGTCCTTTGACCTCACTGTTGCCCAGTTTGGTTTTAGTCTGTCCTTCAAATTGGGGTTTGGGCAATTTAACACTGATGATGGCCGTCATCCCTTCCCGGACATCCTCGCCGCTGACTTTTTCCCGAAGATTTTTGGGCAGGTTTTCTTTGGTGGCATACTGGTTGAGACAGCGGGTAATGGCGGTTTTGAATCCACTTAAATGTGACCCTCCATCCCTGGTATTAATGGTATTGGCATAGGAAAATATTTTCTCCTGGTAGGAATCGTTGTACTGAAAGGAAACTTCAATAATGACGTCTCCCCTTTGCCCGGAAACATAAATCGGTTTGGGGTGTACGGTTTCTTTGTTGCGGTTTAAATATTCCACAAAAGAATTGATGCCGCCCAGGTAGAAAAACTCGTTTTTTTTCGACTCCCTTTCATCTTCGATGGTGATGCGGATGCCCTTGTTTAAAAAAGAAAGCTCTCTCATCCTCTGGGATAGAACATCATAACTAAAAGACGTGCTCTCAAAAATAGTCCTGTCGGCCTGAAAATGAACCCGGGTCCCGGTCCGTTTAGTTGTTCCGGTGATTTCCAAAGCCGTTACCGGCTGTCCTTTTTCATACTTTTGAAAATATACGGTCCCGTTTTTTCTTACCTCCACTTCCAGATATTCGGAAAGGGCGTTGACCACCGAAACCCCCACACCATGAAGACCTCCGGAAACCTTATAGGTCTCGTTATCGAATTTTCCTCCGGCATGAAGTTTGGTCATGACCACTTCCAGGGCCGGTTTTTTTTCTGTCTTATGCATGTCCACCGGTATGCCGCGGCCGTTGTCTTCTACCGATATGCTTTCATCGGAATGAATGACCACATCAATCTTATTGCAAAAACCGGCCAAGGCCTCATCAATACTATTGTCCACCACCTCATAGACCAGTTGATGCAATCCCTCGGTCGAGGTATTTCCTATATACATGGAAGGTCTTTCCCTGACCGGTTCCAGTCCTTCCAGTACTTTTATTTGATCCGCTCCGTAATTGCTCATGGGTTGTCTGACCTTTGAATTTATTTTTATTCAGGATTGTTTATTTCTTCTTCATCACTTAGTTTCATGGGCATAATCAGGGCTAAAAACCCCGGTTCTTTTTCCCCCTTGATCAGAGCCGGGCTTACCGACTCATTAAATTCAAGGGAAACGGAATCGCTGTCCATGACCTGCAGGGCGTCAATGAAAAAACGGGCATTGAAGCCGACGGATAATTTTGCCCCTTTGTAATTCAAAGGAATATTTTCTTTAGCTTCCCCGATATCGGGATTGATCGATCTTATTTCCAGATTGCCTTTGTTCAGTGAAAATCGGACACCTTTGTATTTTTCTGAGGCCAGTACCCCCATTCTTTTCATGGTCTCCAATAAATGGTTTTTGGATATTGAAATTTCTTTATCTTTTTTCTTTGGAAGCACCAGAGTATAGTCGGGAAAATTGCTTTCCAGCAGTCTTATAATCATCAGAATGTCTTCTTTTTGAAAAACGGCAAATTTTTCTTTTAATCCCAATTGAATAGGTCCGGGCTTTTCCAAAATTTTTATAAGTTCTGTCACCGCTTTTCTTGGTAACAGTACTCCTTTGGGAAAAATTCCCTCGCTTAACGGTTCAATTTCCCGGTCCATCATGGTCAACCGGTGTCCATCGGTTGAAACCATCCTCAGACATGGGTTTCCCCCTTCCGGAACTAAATATTCAAAATAAATCCCCGATAAATTATAACGCCCTTCCTCCAGAGAAACGGAAATAATCGTTTTCTGGATCATATCCTTTAACAACTCCCCTTCGAGTATGATATTTTTATTTAAATCCACTTCCGGCAGGGGAGGAAAATCAACGGCCGGCAGCCCTGAAATATTAAATTGGGAATCCTTACAAGAAATGTAGAGTTTATTATTTTCTTTGAGCTTGATATAAATGTCCTCATCCGGCAACTCTCTGACGATTTCAAAAAATTTTCTGGCAATTATTGAAATTGCACCCTGTTCTGTTATAGAGGCCGGACATTTAATTTTTACTCCAACCTGAAGGTCTGTAGCCGTAATAAATATTCCTTCATCAAAAGTTTCAATAAGAACGTTAGAGAGAATGGGCATGGAACTTCTTTTTTCAATGATTCCCTGGACCAATTGCAAACCTTCATAAAGGGATTGTTTGGGGATGGTTAATTCCATTGAGACATTCTCCTTTATTATTATTTTTAGTTTATTTAATTATAAAAGAAGTAGTAAGAACCTAAATAAGTGGTATAAGTTAATTAACTATATAATATAATAAAAGAATTCAAATTATTATTTATTGAATAACCGATTTAATACTCTACCGATTAAAGTAAAATACCTATCTGCGTTCAGATGGGATAATAGGGATAGGTAAGCCTTTTCCTTATAGGGCTTTAATATTGTTAATTTCTTTGGGAAAAAATTGATAATTTACTGATTCCTCAATATAAACTTCACTTTTTACTATATAAGAAGGACAATAAAAAAGCAACTCAAAAGATATAAAATGAAAACCCTTTCAATGTGGGAAGAGTATTTAATGACAAAAAAAGGGGGGTGCATTGGGAAGGGTGAGATTTTTTTATGATAAATATTAAATAACTATTTAATATTTATTATAAAAAAAATATTCCAAATTTTAAGAAGCACAATGGGGTGAGGTCAAGGGATAAATATTGGGGGCTAAGGTCCGCCCGGGACATTCGCAGCGAGAAAAACCAATCACCTGGACCGGTTCGTTAAAATTTCCCTCTCCCAGGGCTGCCGCTTTCAGACAACGCCATTCCGCAGAACACCCGTATCCACTGTCCATATAAGCGCCGCAGCCAACGATCAAAACTTTTTTCAATTTGACCTTCATTTATCGGAAAAAATTTTCTGATATTTATAAATTAAGCAATAGCTTCGGTCAAGGAAAAACCCGGGGAAAAAATGGAAAAATTTTATTTTTGACGAATAGGCCCTTTATGATTATTATAATAAATTTATGTATAAAAACACGAGCGAGAAAGGATTGCAGACAATGAGTTATACAATCGCCCTGGCCGGAAAAGGAGGGACGGGGAAGACCACTATGGCCGGTCTCTTGATTCGATATATGGTAGAAAAAGGACGGAAACCGGTTTTGGCTGTAGATGCAGATGCAAACGCCAATTTGAATGAAGTAATGGGCGTTGCCGCCGGCCAAACCATCGGAGACGCCCGGGAGGAAATGAAAAAGGGAGGCCTTCCCAATATGACCAAAGATATTTTTATGGAAATGCGGATTCAAGAGTCTCTGGTGGAAGCAGAGGGCTTTGATCTGATTATTATGGGAAGACCGGAAGGGCAGGGATGTTATTGTGCGGCTAATACTTTACTGACCCAGTTTATTGAAAAATTATCACAGAACTATCCATATTTGGTGGTGGATAACGAGGCCGGAATGGAACACATCAGTAGGCTCACCACTCGGGAAATTGATGTTCTATTGATTGTTTCCGACAGCTCCCGTCGGGGTCTACAGGCGGCTATAAGGATTGGTGATTTGACCAAAGAGTTGGGGTTAAAAATTGAAAAAAGGCTGGTCATTATCAACCGGGGAGAAAACGAGGATCTTTCTGAGCTGAAGACCTGGGAAACCTTATTAAAAGAACATGATTTGTCTCTCCTGGGAGTGATCCCCAAAGATGAAATGATTTATGATTTTGATAAAGAGGGAAAACCCACCAGCACATTGCCGGAAAATTCAATGGCCAAAAAAGCGGCCTATCGGTTGTTTGATAACTTGTTTGAGTAGTTTCTATATTCCGTTTTGGTTCCGGCTGGTCCGGGTTGGGAAGAAAGGGTTTAAATGAAAGCAATAGGGCATACCCATAATTTTATCAATACCTATCTGGGGCTGGTGGGCTTCGGTCTGGACCGGGAAACTGACGAAAAATCCCTTATGGTCTATCTGCAAAAATTTTCCGACGATGCTTTCCTGGAGGCCTTAGTTCCGCGTTTAAACGCAGTGGAAATCGAGGAAATTATCGGTCTGATTCATCGCCTTTTAAAAACGCACCTTCAAGAAAACGAGTACCATCATCTATTTCTAAAAGATGATGTGGAAGATCATGAAGTCAATTTATAAAAAAAATATCACCGCTCAGAAAACTGCCTTTGCGACCAAAAGGAGAAACCACACTTCATAAAAACGATAAAAGGTGGATTTTAAATTGATTGCAAGGGCCCTTTGTTTTTTTAAGGACGAAGTACGATTTTTCCGAATTGGGTATTGGTGATCATATATTGATGGGCCTCCACCGCCTGATCCAGAGAAAAAATCCGGTCCACTACTGGCCTCAACTGCCCACCGGCAAGGAAGGGAAGCAGGTCTTCCTTCATTAAGCGGGCCACCTCTACCCTTTCGGCGAAGGTCCGGGTTCGGAAGGTCACCCCGATCAACTCCAACCGTTTCATAGCCATAAGATCCATGTTCAGTTCCCCGACCTCCCCACCGAGACGGCCGACGCTCACCAATCTGCCTTTAATAGCCATACATTTAAGGTTGTCCATAAGATGCGAGGCGCCCACATGGTCGATTATGAGATCCACTCCTTTTCCATTTGTAATTTCCAGGACCCGATCCTTAAAATTTTCTATCCGGTAATTGATCCCACAATCCAATCCCAGAGCAGTAAGGGAGGATAGCTTCTCAGGTGAACCGGCCAAACCAATAACCGGTTTGGCGCCCCAGACCTTGGCAATCTGGACCGCTGCTACACCGACTCCGGAGGAGGCCCCATTAATCAAGACGGATTCACCTGACCTTAAACGTCCCATGGTAATCAGGGCGTTATGTTCTGTCATATAAGAAACCGGTATGGTGGCAGCTTCTTCCCAACTCAAATTTTCCGGAATGGGTAGGGCAAGATGCTGATGGATAGTAACGAATTCGGCATATCCGCCGTTACACATGCCCATGACCCTGTCGCCTTTAACAAAACAAGCAACATTTTCACCTACTTCCAACACTTCTCCTGCTGCCTCCCCTCCGACGATTTCCAATTGTCCTTCCCTCGAAGAACCGGGAAAGGGATAGGTACCTTGAATTCGAAATATATCCGCTCGGTTGAGAGCTGAGGCTTTGACCTGGATTAAAACTTCATCAGCCCCTGGTTTGGGTTGGGTAACCGATTGCACTGCCATGCGTCGGCCCTTTTCACCATTGATAATCACTGCAGCTTTCATTTTCTGTCCTTAGCAAAATTAATAATGTAATATCAAACAGTTATTTGTGTATTTACCTTTTCATTAAGGTTCCGGTTGGCCACCGGGCATCAACATATCCACAATGCGGATCAAATCCTCTTCGGAATGGAAGTGGATTTCCAGTAATCCGCCCTTCTTTTTTCTTTTCAGTTTAATCCGGGTCTTATACCTGCGAACCAGGTCTTTTAGCCACTCCTCATCACTTATACTATCAGAGGAAACAGGTTTAATGGATTTATTTTTAGGAATATGGTCCTTCTTTTTTAATAATCTCTCCAGATCTCTAACAGAAATCCCCTTTTCTATAACCATTTCGGTCAGTTTTGTTTGCTCCCCGGCCGATTCGAGGCTCAAAAGGCATTTGGCATGCCCCAGAGATAAAGCACCTTCGGTGATTTTTTCCTGAATCCAGTGGGGTAGCCTTAATAATCGTAAAAAATTGGCGACAGTGGAACGGTCCTTACCCACCCGCCGACCTACCTCCTCTTGTGAGAGGTTAAATTCCTGGATCAAGCGCTGATAGGCTTCGGCCTCTTCCACCGGATTGAGATTTTCCCGTTGAATATTTTCAATTAATGCCAATTCAAGTCTGGAAGAAGGGTCGGCTTCCCGGATCAGGATCGGTATTTCAGTTATTCCGGCCTTTTGTGCCGCACGCCAACGCCGTTCCCCGGCGATAAGTTCATACCCATCTTCCACTTTTCGTACTAAAAGTGGTTGAATTATGCCTTTTTCCTTTATGGAATCGGCTAATTGATCGATGGAGGCATCCTTGACTTTTTTCCGGGGCTGAAAGGGATTGGGGCGTACTTCCTCTATGCCAGCCATCAAAAAGGGTCGGGATTCCGGTTTAACCGGTTCCGCAGAAGGGATTAAGGCCCCCAGACCCCTTCCCAGACCTTTCTTTTTTATATTTTGCAGCTTATTGTCTTCCATCCGATTTCTCTCCCTTAATGATTTCCCTGGCCAGATCCATATAGCTTTGAGCCCCTTTTGATTGCGGATCATATAACAAAACCGGTAGACCATGACTTGGGCTTTCGCTGATCCTGACATTCCTGGGAATAACAGTTTTAAAAACCAACTCCCGAAGATGGGTACGGACTTCCTTTTCCACCTGTGAGGATAGATTATTACGAATATCAAACATGGTCAGAAGGATGCCCTCCACATAAAGGGAAGGATTCAGGTCTCTTTGAACGATCTGGATTGTATTTAAAAGATTCCCTAATCCTTCCAGGGCGTAATATTCACACTGGGTGGGCACGATGATAGAATGGGCGGCCGTCAGGGCATTAACCGTTAAGAGCCCCAAAGAAGGGGGACAATCGATAAACAGGAAATCAAAATTGGCTGCCAGTGGTTCCAATCTTTTTCTTAAAACCTTTTCCCGCTCCGGAAGAGGGACCAGTTCAATATCCGCCCCCACCAGGTCCATGGTTGAGGGAATAATCTTGAGAAAAGGAAGTCCCGTAGAGAGGATCAGGTCTGTCGGCTCGGTCTGATCAATAAGCAGGTTATAGATGGAATTCTGAATTTCCTGTTTGTTGGCCCCTACCCCGCTGGTGGCATTTCCCTGGGGATCAAAATCAACAAGCAGGATTTTCTTTTCTAATATGGCCAGGGCTGCGGCCAGGTTTATGGCTGTAGCAGTTTTGCCTACACCCCCTTTTTGATTAACCACCCCGATAATTTTTCCCATTGAGGCCTCTTCTCGGTTGGATTGGCTATTTATTACATAAATCAATTCGTTTGAAAAGCTTTTAATTTCGGTTATGGCCAATTCCCCCAGTTTTCTACCTTTGAAATTTGCCATCTATGGTTTTGATAAGGGGGCATTCATTGTTCCACGTGGAACATCAGGGGGAAACCCCGGGCCTGTTTCTAAAATATCACCTAAAATCAATATATTAAATCATTTTCCTTTGATGCCCAAAAACAATTCAACACAGACGGTCTTTGAAAAAGCACCCTCTTGGGGGTATTGCTCTTTTATGGAAACATCTTGAAATTATTATGGATATCCTTTTGCCTCGCCCATAGAAATGAACTACTTCGTATCCATCCGGAAATCTTGTATTTCCGGAGGAGAACCAAGTATTTCCCGAAGGGTGGCGAAGCATCTCCATTGCCGGCCCCTCTTCGGCAATGGAGAAAATATCTTCTCTCCGTCCTCGGCGGTGAAATTGGATTTAAAACGTTCGGCCTCCCCTGTGAACCTTTTGCACAAGAATTTGTGCACTAAATTTAAAAATATAACCTGATTTGGGAAAATGGCTTTGGATAGCCAAAACAGCATCTAATTGATATTACACTAAATTTCCATTTTTCTTTTAGTTTTACCTCTTTGGCATCTATTTTGCTAATATTATTTCCCCAATAACCCACCCTCTCTCCTTCAATGCCCCACAGTACAGAGAGGTCCCGGGCCAAGTCCCTCCCGGTCCGGGACCTTCTTTGTAAGGAGAGGGGC
>JBFMBU010000101.1:0-13857 GCA_040755035.1 Thermodesulfobacteriota bacterium | reverse complement strand
AGGTGGATTTAGGTGCCCGAAGGGCCCGGCAGTGAGGGGGCGGCAAGTCGCCGCCACCTCGTCCCGCCTTTGTCTGTGGCAAAAAATGATTTTCAATTTTTAAACAGGCTAAACTGATAACAAAAATCAAGATTGAAGGCATAAAAATATAAAATGGCTGAAAAAGAAACGGCAGAAAAATCCTATAGGGAAATCGAGTCCGTCAAGGCCTATCGCCGGTTGATGCAGGGGTATTACCTGATGGTCAAACACCCTGGCTGGCTGGGGAAGAAAACGGCCTGGATTACCAGCGGCGGACCGGTAGAACCCCTTTACGCCATGGGGGTCCTGCCTTTTTATCCGGAAAATTACGGGGCCATGTGCGGGGCCGGCCGCAGTTCCGTTCCCCTATGCGAGCAGGCGGAAGCCTTGGGGTATTCCCCAGATCTCTGTTCCTATGCCCGCTCCGATATCGGCAGCACCTTGAGCGGTCAAGGGCCTCTGGGAGAATTGCCCAAACCGGATTTCCTGGTCTGCACGAACAATATCTGTAACACCGTCATTAAGTGGTATGAAATCCAGGCCCGGAATTTCCAGGTCCCCCTTTTTTTTCTGGACACCCCCTTTGTTCACGGGGAATTAAGTGACCGGACCTTGGATTATGTCCGGCGACAGATGGAGGAGTACGTGGCTTTTCTGGAAACAATCTGCCGGCGTTCTTTTTCGATGAAGCGCTTTCTACGGGTCTGCGCCAAGTCGGTTGAAGCCGTTGCCTTATGGAAAGAAATCCTGGAACTCTCCTGCAACCGTCCGGCACCCTTTGCCGCCTTCGATGCTTTCATCCACATGGCCCCTATCGTCACCCTGCGTGGAACCGGTTGGGCTGTGCGTTATTACCGTAAGTTGAAAAAAGAACTGACCGAAAGGGTGAAAAATAAACAAGGGGCCTTTGCCCGGGAGGAAGTCCGCCTGATTTGGGACAATATTCCTATCTGGTATGACATCCGCAATCTGTCCCGGGTCCTGGCACGGCAGGGCGCGGTCCTGGTGGCCGACACCTACACCTCGGCCTGGACCTTGAAACCGGTTGACCTGGACCGACCCCTCGAAAGCCTTTCCCGATCCTACGCCACCGTCCATCTAAATTTGGGGATGGACCAGAAAGCGGCCAAGATGACGGAGCTGATAAAACAATATGAAGCCGATGGGTTCATTATGCATTCCAACCGGAGCTGCAAAACCTATTCCCTCGGACAATATGACATAAGAAGGAAGGTCTCGGAAAGTACGGGAAAACCGGGTTTGATCATCGAGGCCGACCATACCGATTCCCGGAGCTACGCCCCGGTGCAGGTGGAAAAGCAAATCGAGACCTTTATCGAGATGGTCAGAGAAGAGTAAACCTTTATCGGCTCACCTTTTAGGAGCTTGAGAAGTTCAGACGCAGGGGGAGGAAATGCAGGCTCCCGTGAAGGCTTTTTTTAGGTCTACAGAGTCGAGAGATCTGAAATGAAGGCTGTCTTGCCGCAATAACGGCGAGTTTTTCATTTTAAGACCTTGTTAAGAAAATAATTACTCCGTAAATATCTCACAGCAGGGGAGGGAGAAAAAATGAAAAGGATAGCCCCGGAAATTTTCTTACTTATAACCCTTATTTTAATGCTGAGTTGCAGTCCCATGGTTTTCCCCACCCCGGGATTGGCCGAATGTCCGCAAAAGGAAAAAATCCAGCAAGGTCTGCAAAGGGCCTTTCCCAAACTTCAATTTGAACTGGTCAAGATCAGTCCCAGTGAAGCTCGGGACTTGTGTCAGGTTGAGATAAAAACCGGAGGGCGGCATCACTTGATCTATACCGACCGTCGGGGGGACTTTGTTTTAACCGGGAATCTGCATGAAGTTAAAACCGGAAAAAATCTAACCCAGGAAAACCTCCTCTCCCTGAACCGGCTTACTCCGGAAGATCTGCGGCAATTGGAATCCCTGACTGCTTTTTCCCTTGGGAAAGGGAAAAAAATGGTATTTCTGATTACCGATCCTCAGTGTCCTTTTTGCAAGCAAGCCGAAACCCTTTTAAAAAAGCTTGTGGAAAAGGAAGATATTCAGGTGCGTTTTATATTGTTTCCTTTGGAATCCTATAAGGGGTCCAAGGAACAATGTATTTCCGTTATCTGCGACAATAAGGGGATTGAAGGGTTTGACAGCGGTTACCGTTCCGATAACCAATGCCCGGAGGGGATCAAGAAAATCGAGAACGCGGCGGCCTTTATGTTGAAGAAAGGGATCAATTCCACCCCGACGCTTGTTTTTGCGGATGGCCTTTATCTTAGTGGATTACCGAGCGAGGAGGCCCTCAGGAGCAGACTGGGAGTGGGAAAAGGTTCATCGAAATAGAACTCCCGGATAAAGACCCAGGAAAAACCAGCCTTTTTAACTCCCTCCAATTGGTGAAAATCCATAAAAAAGGGACGGGTTGCTTTTATCAGCAAGCCGTCCCTTTTTTTGAAACATTCAAAGAAACTAAAACTATTTTTTTTCTGGAGCCGGAGCCGGGGCCGGAGCCGGGGCTGGTTCCGGGGCCTTCTGCTCACCAGCAGCCGGAGCCGGAGCTGGTTCCGGGGCTTTTTCTTCAGCCGCTGGGGGGGCCGGAGGAGCCTCTTCTTTTTTCTTGCAGCCTACGGCGAAAGAAAAAACTACCAACAGCATAACAACGAGCAACCAGGAAATCATTTTCCGCATCTTGACTCACCTCCTTTGCTTAAATTAATTTTTTCATCTGCCCCAAACAGGGATTGTAAGAAAACCTTGTTTAGTTTCAGACAGATAGACAAATTTCGTCATTATTTAAAACGTGATAATAGGCGATCTGAAAACCCATGTCAAGATAATTTTTATTTGATGACTTCCAGATCGATCAGCCGCAATTTCCCCTTTTCCCTAATAAATTCACCCATGACCCGATCTCCCACCTGAAGGTCGGATAATTCAAAATCCGAGGCGTCCAAGATTTTTCCATTAATAGTGATGGTGCCCCGCAAATCGTTGATCTGGGTGATCTGTCCTTCAATCGGTTCCGGTGTATTTCCCCAGAGATCCGAACCCATAGAGGTCAGAAGCATCAGAGCGATCAGGAGAAAAAAAGGATTTTTCTTCCGGGGATTCATTCTTGTGATCCTTTCTGTTTTAGGATCTTCTGCCGGACACCCGCCAGTAAAACCGGCCAGGCGATGGTGGCATCACACAACACCTCAGCAAAACGTCCCCCCTGTTCCGGAGGAATAAACTTTCCCCAGGAAATCCCTTCGGAATAGGTGCAGCCGCTCAATCCTCCCCAATGGGCCGGTTCAGGACAAATCCGAAGACCGTAAGAAAAACGTTTCAGAGGGATGTCTCTTCGAATTCGGTGCTGAAGGATTTCCAAAAAAGGACCGACTTGCTGGGCCCAGTTCCTTGGCACGCCGCCGCCGATGGTAAATATCCCCAATTTGGGGGCCTTAAGAATGTGCTTCGTATAAGAACCCAGATCCAGAAAGGGGTTAAAATCGAAACCCATCCGGTCCAAGGCCTCGGCCGGAGTAAGATCGGGGTGGGATTGGATGCGCTTACGCACCGCCCAGGTGGCTATATCCAAACCCAATTCCGAGTCGGTGAAGGCCGGGATATAGACCGGGACCCCTTTCAGAAAGGCGTTGCGCAGGATACCGGGTTGATCGGTGACTTCGGCTAAATAGCGTCCCACCTCCCGGCAGAATGTCTCTGAAGATAAGGGGGTGTTTCCCAGGTCCAGGCCCTCCAGGACTTTGGAAATGATCTCTTCGATATGATTCAGGTTCATTTCCATTTCCAGGGTGTCATAAATCCGGTTATAGCCTAAGGCATATAATTCGGCGTCCGATTGGGAGGGATCATGCTTGTAGTGGGTCAACCCCACCGATTCGATCAAGCCGTGGGCCATCAAGGCCCCGGTGGAAATGATGACATCCAGCCAGCCCCAGTCGATCATGTCACAAATCATCAGGCCCATCTTGGCTACGGACATGGCCCCGGAGAAGGTCCCTACTTTTAGACAGTTGGGATCGGAAACCATCTCATACAACACCTCCTGCGCTTCCCCCAGGGCGCGACCACCGAAGGCTGTTTGGGCCATGCTCGAAAGCAAGTCGGAGAAATCCTTTGTTTCTTTAAGATCAAGACTTTTCAGGGGCGTCAGCCCGTCCCGGGAACCGTCATGCAGGTCTTCGAAGGAACGGACTTTAAAATCGGCCATGGGAATTTTCCTCCCGGAGATAATAAAACCTATAAGAAAGTAATTTAAAAAGGGCCTTGGCGGCCACGAATTCGGATTGTTTGGAGCCCGGCAGGGGCATCAGTTCACAGAGGTCCGCACCCTGTATCTTTCCGTTTTGAGCGGTGATTTTTAAACACTGTAAAAGAAGGTGCCAGGTCAATCCCCCCGGCTCCGGGGTCCCGGTTCCTGGAAGTATGGAGGGATCCAGGACATCGATGTCCAAACTGAGGTAGATGTCCGGTCGGGGCAAGGCCTCCAGGTCCTTTTGAAACCGTCTCAATCCCTCTTGAAAAAGGATTTCCTGGCTGGGGTAAGTCAGGATCCGGGGGTGATCGTTAAGAAATTCCTGTTCTTCCCTGCTCAGACTGCGTAACCCCAAATGGAAGACGGGACAACCCAGCTCGACGATTCGTTTCAGGGTGCAGGCATGGGAGTAGGGGGAGCCTTCCCAGGAATCACGCAGGTCCCCATGGGCGTCGAGGACCACAACGACCAGGTCAGGAAATTTTTTTTGAACCCCCTTGACCAGAGGAACGGCAATGGTGTGTTCCCCGCCCAAGGCCAGGACCATTTTGGAAAGGTTAAGAAAAGGTTTCAATTGATCTTCGATGTCAGCGATCATCTTCTCCGGGCCTTGATGATTCCTGGGGATATCCGGAAGGGTCAGGCAGGAGAAACGGGAGGTAGGTTCCCACTGCAGTTCTTCATCCCAAAGTTCTACCTGGCCGCTGGCCTGGAGGATGGCTTCGGGGCCGAAACGGGTTCCGGTTTGAAAGCTGGTAGTCGAATCGTAGGGGATGGGTTGGATGAGGACATCAGCGCTTTCTGGAGAGAGGCCGGTTTCATCCAATCCCAGAAAATTAAGAGTTCGCAAAGGTCCGTCCCGTTAAGTCGTGATGAAAATCCTGATCCAGAATTTTCTTTTAAGCAGCGTTACTCAGAGTAAGAAAACAGCGGCGACGATCACCGTTGTCCAAATACCGTCCCCACGGGTGGTGCAGGTGGTGGAGAAGGTATCGACGATTTTCCCGCTCATACGGTAGATTTCCCGTCTTTCGTCGTAATCCTTCTGCGGGTCGAAATCTATGCCCAGGGTGGTAGCCAGCATGGTTGAAGCCAAATCCTCGGCAAAATCCCCCATTTCCTTTTCATTTTCCCCGAAGGCCGAATGTTCGGACAGATAGCCGTAGTGATATTCGTCGGCCGGAACCGCCAGTCCGATGGAAGCCCCCATCAGCCTTTCCGGTTCATTGGAACTGATCTTAGCCAAAACACAGAAGGTTATCTGTCCAGGCAGGAGTTCCTTGATCCCTTCTTCGAAAGGGATGATCTTACAATTGGGGGGAAAAATGGAAGAGACGTAGACCAGATTGCATTTCTCGATCCCGGCGTCCCTGAGGGCTAATTCGAAAGACTGGAGTTTGGCCTTGTGTCTGCCGATCCCCTTGGTAAAGAAGACCTTTTGGGGGACCAGCCAGGCGTTATCCAGCCGGTTTTGTTCTTTACTTTTTTTTGCTTTGGAGACGGTCAATGCTTTTGTCCTTGGCATAAAAAATTCTGACTATATATGATAATTTTTTGGGCTAATGTCAAGATTAAAATTCGGACCCGTCTGATATTTTAGCCGGTGGTCATCGAGGGGGCCACAGCCCGGAGGTTTTTCCCTTACTCAACGACGCCCCTCTCCGGGTTGAAACATCTCCCTCCGGAAAGTTTTCGCGGGTTGAGCACTGAATCGGGTCCTTAATGACCGGGGTAAGTGATCAAAAGGGGCCTGTTCCGGTTAGGAGTGGTAGGGATTGAATTTTAATTTGACTTTTTTCATTAAAATACAATATATTAAACGAAAAAAATTGCTATGAAAAGCCTTTAACCGAATAATGACCCAAATCTGCCAGGATCTCCACATACAAAAAATAACATCCATTACCCACGACATAAAGCTTTTAACCATTTCTTCTCCTGCCATAGCCGCCCAGGCCTATCCCGGCCAATTTCTTATGGTTCGACCGCTCCAATTTTCCGACCCCCTTCTGCCACGCCCCTTTTCCATCCACCGGGTCAGGGGTAACAGCGTGGACATTCTTTTCAGGGTGGTGGGGGAGGGAACCAAACGGCTTTCCCATCTAAACACGGGGGAACTATTGGAGGTTCGGGGACCGTTAGGTCGGGGGTTCCGTTTTGACCAGGAACAGGACTTAGTGCTGGTGGCCGGTGGGATGGGTGTGGCCCCCCTGCTTTTTGTTGCCGAAACCTGGAAGGCCAGGGGACGAAGAAGAGGGCAGGGGTCCCTTAAGGTTTTCCTTGGGGCCCGGAACCGGTCGGATTTGCTTTGTCTGAAAGAATTTGAAAGAGCCGGGGCCGAAATATTCCCGGCAACAGAAGACGGATCCTGGGGGGAAAAAGGACTGGTTACGGATCTGTTAAGAAAAAAAATAAGTCGTTCTTCCCCCGGCCGGATCCTTTTGGCCTGTGGGCCGGAACCGATGCTCAAAGTTGTTCGGAATTGGGCCGTGGCCAGGGGGATCCCCTGCCAGGTGTCCCTGGAGACGCGGATGGCCTGCGGATTGGGTGTCTGCCTGGGGTGTGTAACCTCCAGAAAACAGGGGGACCAATTTTTTTTCGTTAATGTCTGTCAGGAGGGGCCTGTCTTTGAGGCCGCGGAGGTCCTTGGTGATGAGTAGCGGGAAGGGGCCTGACCTGAGCGTAATAATCGCCGGTTTAACATTGCAGAATCCGGTCATAACCGCTTCCGGGACCTTCGGGTACGGAAGGGAGTATTCCGGGCTGATGGACCTGAATCGCCTGGGGGCCCTGGTCACCAAGGGGGTTTCCCTTAAACCCATGTCCGGTAATCCCCCTCCCAGGATCTGGGAGAGCGCTTCAGGGATGCTTAATGCCATCGGTCTTCAAAACGTGGGGGTGGAGGGGTTTATTAGGGAAAAACTGCCTTTTCTGGGGACGTTAAAGATTCCGGTGATCGTCAATATCCTGGGCCATACCCTGAAGGAATATGGAGAGGTGGCGGCCTGTTTGAACGACCGGCCAGGGGTAGCGGCCCTGGAGGTCAATATCTCCTGCCCCAATGTAGCCAGGGGCGGTATGGCTTTTGGTGCCCAGCCGGGGATGGCGGCCAGGGTCCTAAGCCAAGTCCGCCGGGCCAGCCGGTTGCCTCTGATAGCCAAGTTGACGCCCCAGGTGACGGACATCACCGTCATCGCCAGGGCCGTGGAAGAGGCCGGGGCCGATGCGGTCTCCCTGATCAATACTATTCCAGGCATGGCCATAGACATCGAGACCCGGCGTTCGAGGTTGGGACGGATTTCGGGTGGTCTTTCCGGTCCGGCCATCAAGCCTGTGGCCTTGCGTCTGGTGTATCAGGTGGTTCAGGCGGTTTCCATCCCGGTCATCGGCCTGGGGGGTATCCGCAGCTCCGCAGACGCTCTGGAATTTCTTATAGCCGGGGCCAAAGCGGTGCAGATCGGAACAGCTAATTTTATCCGGCCTACGGCAGCTCTGGAGATCATTGAAGGGATCGAGGCCTATCTGTCCAGGAAAAAAATTTCCAGGATTACTGATATCATCGGATCATTTACGGATCAAAATAAATAGTCTGAAGGCTGAAGACCGAAGGCGAAAAGAATTTGCTTGTTTTGTTGATGGACTCCTTTGCCGGCGTCCTAACTAACTTCATCTTTTAATTTTTTAGAAATGTCTGCTTTACACCTTTGCCAAGAAAACGGACTCTCCTATTACCAGTTTTCTCACTTGAAATCGATTCCCGGGGTAATTCACGGAATTTTCACCCGCCACGGCGGAAAAAGTGAGGGCCCCTTTGCCGAACTGAACTTGAGCTATTCGGTGGGTGACCATTGGCAAGCGGTAGCTGAAAACCGGTTAATGGTGCTTAAGGCCTTGGGGGTGAACCGGATTCAGAGCCTTAAGCAGGTTCACGGGAAGAAGGTAGTGGAAATAGGCGACGTTCCTTCCGATGATTGTCTGACCGGACCTGAAGTACGTTCCGGAGATATCCTGATGAGCAGGGTACCCGGGCAGGGTTTGTTGATCAAACAGGCCGACTGCCAGTCCGTTGTGCTTTTCGACCCGGATCATCGAGCTATCGCCAATATCCATTGCGGCTGGCGGGGGAATGTGGCCAATGTCATCGGGGAAGCGGTGGAAAAGCTGAAAAGCGTCTATCAGACCAATCCGGCTGACTTATTAGCCGGTATCGGGCCTTCTTTAGGACCCTGCTGCGCCCAATTTGTCAACTATCGGAAGGAAATACCTCCGGAATATTGGAACTATCAAACCCGCCCCTTTTATTTTGACCTCTGGCGGTTGAGTCGGGACCAGTTGATTGCCGCCGGGGTCAGGGAGGAACGGATAGAGGTCTCCGGAATTTGTACTGCCTGCCAAACTGGAGATTTTTTTTCCTATCGCAGAGAAAAAGTCACCGGCCGTTTCGCCACGGTGATCGCCTTACTCTGATTGAGGGGGGGCGCCTATACACCTTTCATCCATTTTCATCCATCCACCTGATGTCAATCCGGCCTCAGCGAAGTTCCGGTCAAGACGGATTTTTAACTCTGAAAGACCGGTCGATCCAGGTGGCCTTGACCCTTCCCACTACCTGTCCCTGGCTGTTCACCAGGGCTGATCCGGCAAACAGCTTTTTCCCTTCCACATCCATAGGCCAGGCGATGACCACGCAGGGGTCTCCTACCTGAAGGGGTCTGTCCAAACGGCCGATTAGCCGGCCGGAGAGACCGGGCCGGTGTGATGTCAGCTCCATAAAGGCAAAGGCACCGGGACAGTCCAGAACGGTCCAGATAAATTCCGGGCGGACCATGCCCTGCCCGTCTCCAAGTTCCTTAGCCGGAATCCAGGGAGCGGCGACCAACCCCGCCCCATTCAAGCGACCGGGATGAATCTTTAACCCTTTCCCGTCCGGGACGTCGGCCCCGCAACAAAAACAGATGGGATGAATGCCCCTCAGGTTCCCTACTCCGTAGGGGGAAGGCTGGAGGGCGATGGAGGTTTTGGCGGCCTCCACGGCTTCCTGGAAACCGGGGACCTCCGGGATTTCAAGATCGAAAGCGCAGGGTCTGGCTTCAACCAGAACCTGGTTTCCATTCAGAAGAATAAAACTGCCGTCCTCCCGAGACCCAATCTGCAGAGGATGGTCGAGCGGTGTCGGTACCTTGATCGTCACCTCTGCCGCTCCGGCAATGTATCGGGCCAGGAGGCCACAGATATATCCGCCGTTGGCTATCTGGGGCGGACCGGCATAGTGCTCGGGAATGACCAGCTCTCTGATAATTTTTATGATTTTTTGTTTTTCTTCTTGTGGCATAAGGTAAATAAAAACCTTTCCTAAATTTTTTTCCCCCGGAAGTTTTTCTTCTTTTCTTTGATTGCTGATTCGGGATGATTTCAGATCGGTAGGCATTGATATAGTCGAACTGTATGACGCTGTCAAGGGTCTCCGAAAACGGGATTCTCTTGAAGAAAAAAAGAAAAGGATATTTTAAAATAACCTTTTGCAAAGTATTCTGGGATATTTTATAATTCATTAAATAACCGAAAATAGGAGGTGGGAAGAATGCCGATCATAGCCAGATTTTATGGTATTATTATCAAGATGTACTTCAGTCAAAGCGAACTCGGTGTCCCCCACTTTCATGCGATTTATGGGGAATTCAATGCCGTTTTTTCTATCGAATCGTTAGAAATGCTTGAAGGAGATTTGCCGGGGAGAGCTCAGCACTTAGTCAAAGAATGGGCCATTATTTACCAGAACGAGCTGTTAAAAATGTGGAGCAACCAGGAATTTAAACCATTGCCAGGATTGGAGTAATTATCCTATGGAAATGATGCCAAAAATAAAAGGAGTAAAAACAATAAAAGAAAAAAAACTACTGGTAACTTTTTCCAACGGGATTGAAAAAATTTATGATTGTGAGTTACTTTTTGCCAAACCTCAATTTCAGTTACTTGCCAATCCTGTTTTTTTCAAAGCCGTTCGCCTCGATCCAGGGGGGTATGGTATTTCTTGGAATGACAACATCGACTTGAGTGAGTATGAACTTTGGACAAATGGAAGAACAATACCTGAAAATTCTTTAAGGCAGGAGGAGGGAATAAGTGGCCCAGGAAGACAGAAAGGCCCTAATTCGAGGATATAAAGAAACACCGCGGCCGGCGGGCGTGTTCCGGGTCCGTAATTCGATTTCCGGAAAATCTCTGATCGGAGCTACAACGGATTTGCCCGGCAAAATCAATAGCTACCGTTTCCAACTGGAACACGGTTCTCATCCCAGCCGGGATCTCCAGTCCGACTGGAAGGCTTTGGGAGCGGAGGCCTTTACCTTCGAGGTGCTGGATCAATTGAAACCTTCCGAGAGGCCGGATTACAAGGCAAATGAGGATCTCATGGTGCTGAAGGCCTTATGGCAGGAGAGGTTGAAAGCCTCGGGAGAATCGATGTATCGTGAACTTGGATGAGGTCCGACCCAATGCCGCCTGATCAAAATGCCATTCTTAATTTGATAGAAATACTTGGGAAAAACAACATCCCGGCCTTTTATCTGGAAAGCAGGGCAGAGGCCTTTGATAAAGTCATGGCCATGATCCCCGAGGGGAGCACGGTCGGTTTCGGCGATTCGCTGACGCTCAGGGAAATCGGGGTGGTCATGGCACTGGAAGAAGGTCCGTATCACTTTCTCAATCCCTGGGAAAAGGGAATTACGGTTGAAGAGAGCATCCGGAGAAAAAGGCAGGGACTTATCGCCGAGGTTTTTGTCAGCGGCAGCAATGCCCTGACCCTGGACGGCAAAATCGTCAATGTAGACGGCCACGGTAACCGGGTTGCGGCCCTGCTCTTCGGTCCGGAAAGGGTCATTATTGTCATCGGGGTGAATAAGATCGTAAAAAACCTGGAAGAGGCCCTGGCCAGGATTCGGGATAAGGCCGCCCCGCTGAATGTCAAACGGCACCCGGAGTTTGACCCTCAACCCCCCTGCGGAGTGACCGGAGAATGCAGCGACTGCTCCTCTCCCTGGAGGATATGCAATAAAACGGTTATCATCGAACGGCAGTTTAACAACAACAAATACAAGCCGGTCCTTTCGCTGATCATGGTCGGGGAAACACTTGGGCTCTAATCCGTTTTTCCCTGAAATACCCCTTCAGGAAAACCTTCCACCAGGAGCTCTTTCCTGGACCGCAAAAACCGGGTGGGATTTTTTCCCTGTCTGATCTCTTTCCTTGCAATTCCTGTCTTCTTTCGATAAAAGGAAAGATTTGGTTTGACTTCAATCTTTTTGTAAACTTTTCGATTCGTCTATAATGATTTATGGTGTCCTCTTCACCGAGGCCAATCCCCTTTTAATGAAAAAACAGGAGTTGGTTAATGAACGAAAAAAGAAATAACGATGATGGTAAACTTTTCCCCCTCCAGGGCATCCGTGTCCTGGAGTATGGTGTCTTTCATGCCGGTCCCGGGGCTGCAGCCATATTGGGTGACTTGGGGGCGGAAGTAATCAAAATAGAAACCTTAGCCGGAGATCCCGCTCGATTCTGGACCCGGTTGGGCCGTTTGGATATGACCATGCCCAATGGGGATAACGCCACCTTTCACTATTCCAATCGGAACAAACGCTCCCTCTGCCTGGATATAAAATCCGTCCGGGGCCGAAAGATTTTTGAAAAGCTGGTGGCCCGTTCCGATGTCTTTCTCACCAATGTCCGTCAATCCACCAAGAAAAAACTGGGGATTGATTACCAGGCCCTGAAAGACCTTAATCCCCGGATGATCCATGCCAATGTCTCCGGTTACGGACCGCAAGGGGCCATGTCCGACCTGGGGGCCTTCGACCCCCTGGGGTTGGCCCGATCCGGACTGGCTTATGCCACCGGGGCGCCGGACCCCAAATTGATGCACATCGGTCTGCTGGACCAGGCCACCTCCATCGCCGCCAGCCATGCGGTGATCACCGCCTTGTTTGCCCGGGAACGAAGCGGTACGGGGCAGGAAGTCCATATTTCCCTCTACAGCACCGGGCAATGGCTGAACGGTATCGCCTTAATGATCAACAGTCTGTTAGGGATTGATCCCATCGTTCCTGAAGAACGGACCACCCATCCGCCTTTAAGGAACCGCTATCTCTGTAAAGACGGCAAATGGTTGATCTGCACCCATCACCCGGAGGAGAAATATTGGTCTCTGTTCTGCGAAACCATTGGCCAGAAACAGTGGCTATCCGATCCCCGTTTTGCCGATACCGAAAACCGTCGCAAGAACCAGGCTGAGCTCATCACCCTCCTGGACGGGATTTTTATGACCAGAACAAGCGGAGAATGGATGGAAATATTCATTGAAAAAGGACTGATGTTCTGTCCGGTCCAGCGGGTGCCGGAAATCCTGGAGGACCCTCAAGCCCTGGATAACGGCTATATGGTAGATTATGATGATCCAGGGTTCGGAAGGCTGCGCATAGCCGGTTACCCGGTTCATTTCAGCGGCCATTCAGCCGGGACCCGCTCCCTGGCCCCCGGTCTGGGGCAGCACACTAGGGAGGTTTTAAGTGAGCTGGGCTATTCGGAGGAGGAAATGGAGGAATTTAAGAAGGAGGGTGTAGTCCGATAGGTTCTGTATTTTTTGCTATTTGGAAGTTTTTTCGGAATTAGGTTATAATAAAAAGAAAATTCACAGAGGTAAGAAGTCTTAAGACCCGGGGAGGATAAAAAAGATGAAGCCTGTAATACTGACCGTTTGTTGTTTTTGTCTGGGTATCGGTTTTTCCTTTTCTGCCGTTGGCGCCGAGGTAAAAGAAAAGGTCAAGGAAACGGTTGTTGAAACTAAAAAAGAGGTCAAGGGGACCTTCTCCGAGATTAAAGACAAGGTCAAGCAGGACTACAAAGAAGTCAAAAAAGAGGTAAAGGAAACCGTCGGGGGCAAGGAACAGATAAAAAAAACGGTCACCGAGGGCAAAGAGGAGATTAAAAAGGATTTAAAGGAGGCTAAGGATCAAGCCAAACCCACCGCTATTGAGACCAAAGAAAAGGCCAGGGAAGCGGCCGTGGAACTGAAAGATAAGGTCAAGGGGGACTTGAAGGAGGCCAAAGAGGAGGCCAAGGAGGCTTTCGGGGCCAAAGACAAGTCCAAACCGGAAGCCTCTGAGGAAAAGAAGATACAGCCGGCCGTTAAATCTTTAAACCAATGAATTTTTGCCGAAATTGATAGCACCTATAACTGCTCAGAGGAAGAATGGCCTTAAATTAGAGATTACGATTTGTAAATTAGCAACGCCAAGTTGAGCCGAAGCAAGCAATTGCTTGCTGTCGCGCTCAAACTTGATGTTAGGTTTCACAACCCCTACCGGATCCTTACCGTCATTTTCATTTTGCGCTCGCCCTGGACTTATTAACCGACTCATAATAGTATGGACATGAAACTGATAAGCTTGTCCCCCGGAGGATCATGGGGGTCTTTTCTGGAGATTGTCCACCCCAAACCTGGAAGCTTCTTTGCCGGGCAAATTATTTAACTAAATCAGGAGCAGGCCTTCACCAGTGCTGGAAACAGGCCG
>JBFMBU010000100.1:0-14230 GCA_040755035.1 Thermodesulfobacteriota bacterium | reverse complement strand
CAAAAACTTGCTTCCGTTATTAAACCAGGAATCCCAGGCCGGGTTAATATCCAGGAATCCGAGTTGACGCAGATACATGGGAACGGCAATGGCCCGGCTGACCACACAAAGGAGGATGATCAAACAGGTGACCATTCGGATATACCTTTCACTGACCACTTTAACCCCATAAGCCCCGAGATAAACCCCGAATAAAGACCCGGATAAAAGGAGGACGGTCAGACGGATATCGACAAAACCCTCCCAGGCGTAGTTGACAGCTCCCCAGGCGCCCATGAACATGGCCAGATAAAGTTCCGTTCCGGCGGCAACAGCCGTAGGAACCCCGAAAATATAAATCATGGAAGGGACCCCGACGAATCCCCCGACGCCTATCGTACCGGCCAGATACCCGGTAACCAAACCAACCGGAAGAATAACCCACAGGGAAATCTTTACATCAGCCACCTTGAAGGTGATGAAGGGGGGAATCTTCAAACGGGACAGGTATTCCGAAATCTTCTTGGAAGGTCCTGTGCCTTCCTCCGTATTTTTCAACAGGTCCCGGATCATGGACAGGGCCACCAGGGTCAATATCCCGATAAAAACAGCACTGATATAGAGATTGGCCCCGGCTCCGGATGCGGTCCCGTGGCCGTCTCCCCCCCCGTGAAAAAGCAGGCTGTTGATCCAGACCGCCAAGCGGATGCCGATCAGGGCGGTGATGAGCATAAACAGCCCCAGCCTTTTATCCACGTTCCCCATTTCTCCGTGTTTTTTTGAGCCCATCATGGCCTTGCCGAACTTATGGGTGATATTACTGGCCACGGACACGACCCCGTTGACCCCTAAATTCATCATCCCCGGGGTCATAAAAAATGCCCCGCCGCTGCCGATAAAGCCGCTTAATACTCCGCCGATAAATCCTAAAAGAATAACCTGAAAGGCCCCGGCCAGGTCCAAGGGGATAAATAGATTTGCCAGTTCAGTGGTCATGACCATGCTCCTTTAATTGTATTTTATTTACTCTTAAAATCAGACACCATGAAGTTACCTGAACAGCGAACGCTGAACGACGAAGGGCGGTTTCTTCCCTCAATCCAATTTCACCAGCTTTAAAATCACATGGGCTATGGTTCCATAGAGGTAGGCAAAAAGAGGGGCTGTCAGCCCGATGACCACCACCGAGATAAACTTCCAGCCCTTGTATTGCTGGAGAAAGGAAAGAATGGCTTCCTGATTGGTAAACAGCCCCAGGAAAAAGCCAAAAATCAGTAAAATAAAGATAGAAAATTTGATCAATTGTTTTCCGCCTAAAAAATATTTCTTTTGCAATTCGTCCGTGGAAATCACCGGGATGCGAATCCGTTCCCCCAGAAAGACTTTTAAATCTCGAACCATGCGGGTTTGAACAGCCTTGGATCGGGTAAGGAAAAGGTCCCCTATGACCACCAGGCTGTAATTGACATTGCGGCTGATAGTCTTGGAAAGACCCGGGAAGGCGCCCTGGAGTTGGTGTCCTCCTCCGGAACGCCCCTGACGGATGAGTTCTTCCAGGGTCAGATTTAATCCGCCGTCTTCTATGGCCGGGGCCTCCGGTGTATCCTCGCCGATACCCCCGCTATAGGTTTCTTGGGGAATCGGGGCAAGAGGGGTTGAGGAGCCGGTTTCCTCTTCCTCTCCAATGACGATTTCTTCGGAAGGGACGAAACGCAACAATTCAATGGCCGCCCCCCAACGCTGGGCGATTTGATTGATCTGGGTAAAGGTTTCTGAAAGGGGGGTAAACCTTTCCTGAATCCAGAGAATATTGGTTTCAGCCATGGTCGCCAATACTTCCTTGATCCCTTCCAGACCGGCCAGTACCTCAGGGATAGACTGGGCTACCTTGGCCTGCCTGGGCATATAAGTTACGGTTACCACCCCTTGATTGGCCGAGGCATTAAGATCGGCCCAGGAAGTCCGTTCATCCAGGGCCAGTTTCATCCTGGCCCTGGCCGCCAGGCAATAATTACCCATGGCCGAGAAAGAGGCCGGGGTCGGACGAAAATCAGGGAGTTCAACCATGGAACACAAGGCAGTGCCGGCGTTGGCCATACTCATGTTTTCCAGGTTTAGTACCAGATCGTATTGTTTGGGATCATCCAAGTCCTGGTTGTGGATAACATGGACCCAGCGTTCGATATCTTCATTGACCTGGGATTCATACCTTTCGGCCCTGGGGCGGTCCATCCGCAGCTTGAGCATATTGTTCTGAATCTGATATTCCCGGTTGGCCACTAAACGGACCCGAAAGACATGGGAAACATTTGGCAAAAGCAGATGCCCGCCCCGTCCGTGGTAAACCAGATTCCCTTCACCGGCCTTTTCACACATTTTAGCGGTAATAAAAGCCAGATAGCGTTCTTTTAAGCGGGCCAGGCCTTCAGTCTGTGCCGGGCTTTTGATGACGGACATCTCCAGTTTGCCTACGGGTATCCCAGCCTCCGTTGCCTGGTCCACCAACTCTTCCCGGCCCAGGCAGGGGTACCCCAGCTTTCCGGCCAGTTTTTCAGCCACCTCTTTCCTTAAGGCGGCGGATGTGCTGGAAATGATAACGATGGCCATGATGGTATCCTTCCTTAATTTTGGTTTTGAGTCTCCCCGGGTTATGTTGAAGGGAGCGGATCTTTCCCTTCCAGTTTTCCGCTGGTGGTCAGAGGTTTTTCTTCTTTTGGCCGAACAATCACCATCTGACTGTCAATGCGACTTCGCAGTTCGTCGATCTGTTGTTTGACGGACAAATAAAGAGGATCATCCGTTGCGGGTACGGCCAAGATGATTTCCGAGATATGATGATCTCTGGCGAAGCGGGGCAGGGTATCCAAATACCCCTCGCTGGAAAAAAAAAGGTCCAGGTTAATTTTTTCGGCCCTGGCCTTCTGCATCAGTTCATCAAAAGGCTTGGGCAAGGGCTTGATTTTATTTCCCGGATCGGCTTCATCCCTTTCCCTGAAAGAGGAAAAGAACAAGAACAGCACCTTGGTCGGATTCCTCTTGGCGAATTCCACGGCAAAATAAGCCGCGGAAAGGGAAAGGGAGGAAAAGTTATCGATAGGTACCAGGATTTTGTTCATGGTTTATCCTCGCCACCAGGACTTTCAATTAATGTGCCGTTAATCAGATGGGTGTAATATTAAAGGGTTAGGAAGAGGTCCCAAGGAATAAAACAAAACCTTGAAAATTAAAGATTCAAAATGAAACAGAAATTTGGGGAAGGAGGAAAATATATCGGCCTATAAATAAATATAACAATAATAATAATAAGTTAATTCTTAGAGTTTCTGATTATAAAGGTTTCAAATTGAAACAATGAGCCAAGGGAGGGGTAAAACCGAAAGGGAGGGGAGGTCCTGTTATTCCTTTTCCAGATCGTAGCGTAGGATCTTCCTCCAGAGCGTGGTGCGGGACATTTTTAAGACGCGAGCGGCCTCAATCTTATTATATTGGGTGCTTTCCAGGACTTTATGAATGTACTCCTTTTCCATGTCCTCCCAGGAGGGCCATTGGGTGGAGCCATAAGTCTCCACTTCAAACCGTCTCAGATCCTCTGGAAGGTCAGGAGGGCCGATCAGCGCCCCCTCGGATAAGGCAACCGCACTGGCTACGATGTTTTCCAGTTCCCGGACATTGCCGGGGAAAGAATACTTCATCAAAATTTCCAGGGTCTCCCGGGAAAATGCCTGAACCTTTTTCTTATAAGCCCGGTTGTATTTCAGCAGGAAATGATTCAGCAGTAAAGGAATGTCCTCCTTGCGCTCCCGTAAAGGGGGGACCCGGATCAACACCACCTTTAATCGATAGAAAAGGTCCTGGCGAAAGTGGCCCTGTTCCACCTCTTTTTCCAGTTCCCTGTTGGTGGCGCTGATAATCCGGATATCCAACTGGATGGGTTTGGTGCTTCCCAGTCGCAGCACATTTTTTTCTTGGATGGCCCGCAGGAGTTTGACCTGCATGGTCATGGGCATTTCCCCGATTTCGTCCATAAACAGGGTCCCTTGTTGAGCGGCTTCCATCAGGCCTATTTTAGTGGAATCGGCCCCGGTAAAGGCCCCTTTTTCATGGCCGAAAAGTTCATTGGCGATCAGGTCTTCGGAAAACCCCCCGCAGTTGAATACGACAAAAGGGCCCGAAACCCTGGCGCTGTTAAGGTGAATGGCCCGGGCCACCAGTTCTTTTCCGGTCCCGCTTTCTCCCTGGATCACCACATTACAATCGATTTCGGAAACCTTGCTGACGGCGGTCAACAGTTCTTTGATTTTAGGACTGATACCGACAATCCCCTCGTGTTGTATGTTTTTAAAGACCTCGGCCCGCAGGATTTTATTTTCGGTAGACATCCGGATATGTTCCTGCGCCCGTTTGACCACGGCCCGCACCTGATCGGGAGTGAAGGGTTTGGCCAAATAATAGAAGGCCCCTTTTTTAACCGCCTCCACGGCCTGATCCAGGGTGGCATACCCGGTAATGAGGATGACCTGGGTGGCGGGATAGTTTTTTTTTATTATTTTCAATATTTCCAGCCCATCGATATCCGGCAGACGGATGTCGGTCAGGACCAGATGAAAAGGTTTTTGGTCCATTCGTTCCAGGGCCGGTTTTCCCGAGACGAAGGTTTCAATCTCAAAACCGCTTCTTCGAAAAACCTGTTTAAGTCTCTCACCCACCAGGGGTTCGTCATCAATAACGGCCAGACGGATTTTTTCAGTCATGGAAAGGTCCTTGGTTTTCAATTCATTTTCAGATAGGCTTTGTGCCGCGAGGTTTCCTTCATAATTTATCAATGGTATCAAAATTGCAATAAATATTTACTTAAACCTTGCTGGAGATTGACTATGGCCCAGGAAAGCCCTTTTGAAAATCGAGAAGTCCCCCCCCCCTTCACCACCAAAACCCCTTCTTCTTCCCCCGGCCGCCCCATTCTGGGCATCCGGACGCGCATCACTATGGGGTTTTTTATCAGTTTCCTCATGGCCCTGGGGTTTACCCTTTTTTCGCTTTATGCCGTCGTCATACTCAAAGACAAACTGTATTTCTTACAGGTGGCTGATAATTTTTCAGTAGAGATACAGCAAGCCCGAAGATTTGAAAAAAATTTTTTTCTTTATGGAACGAATCTGTCGGAAGCGGCCAGCCATGTCAATACCGGGCTGAATTTATTGCATTCTAATGTGCTTCCCTTAAAGGGAGTGATCGGCGCCGATAATTATAATGTTCTACTGAACCACACCCAGATCTATCAAAGACTCCTTGAGGACCTTCAAGCTTTGGGGGAAAAGAAGGGGGCGGAGTTTGCCTCTCAAAAAGAAAAACTCGCTTCAGACCTCCGAATTCATGGGAGCGAGATGATTTCTCTGGCTTTCGGTCTGGTTCAAAAGGAACGTCAAAGCGTGGAAGACATGCTCCAATGGGCTCGTCGCATACCGATCTTTTTTTTAATCTTTTTGTTTTTTCTGATGATTTACCTGGCTCTCCTTCTCTCCAGGCAAATCCTGGCCCCCCTCAACAAGATTCTTGGCTATACGCAGCGTATCGCCCAGGGGGATTTCACGCCCACGGTTCCCTCCCGCCCTTATCGGGATGAGTTTTCCGATTTATTAACGGCCATCAACCGCATGCTGGAGGAGTTGGCCCATCGGCAGGAAATTCTGATTCAATCGCATAAACTCAGGGCCGTGGGAACCCTAACCGCCGGTGTGGCCCATGAACTTAACAACCCCATAAATAATATCAGCCTAACTGCCCATATGCTCCTGGAAGAATATAGGGAGATTTCCGATGAAGAAAGAAAGGAAATGATCCAGGATCTAATCAGCCAGGCCGACCGTTCCCGCTCCATTGTCCGCAACCTCTTGGATTTTGCCCGGGAAAGCGAATCCAAGATAGAATCTTTGGATTTAGGCTCCCTGATTCAGGAGACGGTGAAATTGGCCGGGAATCAAATCAAACTGGCCGGGGTCCATTTGGATGTCAGTATCCTCCCCCATCTTCCCCGGATTCACGGTGACCAGCAGCAGTTAAGCCAGGTCTTTTTAAACATCCTGCTCAACGCCCTCGATGCCATACCCAAGGGGGGCCGGATCCAGGTTTCAGTAGCCCATGAAGATCCCAACTTTGTGGCGGCCAAGATCACCGACAACGGACCGGGTATACCCGAACATATCCTTCCCAATATCTTTGACCCCTTCTTTACCACCAAACCCCAGGGAAAGGGGACGGGTCTGGGATTATCCGTCTCGCAGGGGATCGTTGCCCGGCACGGAGGCCAGATAAAGGTTTCCAGCAAGGAAGGAACCGGGACCACCTTTACCATTATTTTGCCGGTTACAACTATTCCGGCCCCGGAATTGTCCCAATAGTAACTTTCAAATAGGATGGAAGGAAGCCCATGATGGCCAGAAGTCCAAAGACCCTCTGCCCGAAAACCCCGAACAAAAGTCTTGACCTCTCCCCGGAGGGGTTAGTACCGGAAATTAAAGTCAGCGAGACAATAGTGATCCAGTCATTTAAAAACAATGTAATAAGTGCCCTGATTCCAGGATTTATTCATCAAATTAATAATCCGATCAACAATATAATACTTACCCTGGACACTCTGATGGAAGACAATATGACCCTCACTCCCGAGGAACGGTCCCAGTTATTTCAAGAAGCTCTGGGTCAGGCTAATCGGGCCGTGGATTTAATAAAAACCTTTGATGATTTTTATCGGGATACCCCTTCGCCGGAGAACGGTCAGTATATTGAGGCCTTGGTTGATAAGGCCATCCGGCTTCTTAACCATGAACTTAAAAAGCAACACGTAAAAATTATTAAGGAAATTTCTGGAACCCTTCCATCCATCGGTCCTGAGAAGACCGTCCTCTGGCAGGTATTGGTTAATCTGATGTTAAATAGTATTCAGGCCATGCCCAACGGTGGTCAGATCAAGATATCGCTTTATCAATTAAATAAAGAATTGCGTATGGATATCAGTGATAACGGAACCGGCATATCTCCTGTGTATTTAAAAAGAATTTTTGAACCTTATTTTTCCACCAAAGAGAGTAAGATAGGACTGGGGCTGCCAATGAGTCTCGGAATTCTAAAAAAAATAGGGGGTTGGCTGAAAGTTAAAAGCAGTGAAGGGCGGGGGGCGACTTTTTCGCTTGGGATTCCCCTTGAAGAAAAGATCGCGAAGATATAATTTTTACCGCAAAGCAAGATATATATATTTTTTGTTTCAAAAGGAAACAAACCTGTTTATACCTAAAAGAATAAGCCGGGTAACTTTTTTAATTTATTGTTTTATTATTTTTGGCACTTATTTTGTAACATGAAGTAATTAAACTAACCATAAATGCCCGTCAGGAGATCAAGTGCTTCGAATAAAAAGAAAAGAAACCAGTCCCAATCCCGCCCCGCTGGGACTGTATTATATTCCGAAGGGAAGGAGCAATTATGGGCAGACCGATTGAGTTATTGATTTTAGATGATGAGTCCCTGGTGGGTCAAAGGCTAAAACCGGCCTTGGAAAAAGAAGGATATCGGGTGGAGGCCTTCACCGAGCCCAGGGAGGCATTAGCCCGTTTGGAAGAAAAGGATTTTGATATCGTAGTCACCGATATTCGTATGGAAGATCTGGACGGAATGGAGGTTTTGTCACGAATCCGCCAGAAATCTCCCCAAACAAAGGTGATCATGATTACCGGTTATGCCACCCTTGAGTTGGCCCATGAATCCTTGAATAAAGGTGCCTTCGATTTCATAGCCAAGCCCTTCCGGATCGGAACCATGCGGGATACGATTTTGAAGGCCGCCAAGGCCTTGCAAGATGAAAAAGGTCCACAAGGATAGGAAAAACTCTTAAAAAAAAATCGATTTTATCCGACGGTCAGTTGACCCGAGGAAGGGAGGTCAGTTGAATGAGGGTTCATCGCAGCAGTATGGAGAAAATCCTGGATCAACAGGAACAAGATACCATTATCACCAATCCCAAGCAGCCGATTAGGACCTTTTTCCGAAAAATCCTTTATCTCCTGGCCCGGGGGAAAGAGAAAGTACAAGGCCGTAAGCAGCCATAACGTTCCTTTCGAGGTTTCATAATAAACCCGGACAAACTGCTCATCCCTTTCTGGTTGGAAATATACTCCAAAGGGTCCTCGTTTTAGCTTTACTTTTAATAAATATCTGTTTTTAAATAATAAAATATTAAAAAATTTTCCTTGACAAGGGGGTTGGTTTTTACTAAATTAAACTGACTGAGTGCTCAGTTTGTTTTTTTAAGGGAGCTATATTGACCAGGAAAGAAGTCATATTGCAGGCTGCCAGCCGCCTGTTTTCGGATAAAGGATTTAATGAAACCTCGATATCTGAGATTTCTGAAATCACAGGGGTGGCCGAGGGAACGATTTTTTATCATTTTAAAAGTAAAGAGGGACTTTTCCTGGCCATCCTGGAAGGCCTTAAAGATGAAATCGTTTGCGGATTTGATCAATATTTCAAAGAAAAAAGGTTTGATTCCGGATTGGATATGGTCGAAGGGGCTATCACGTATTACCTCTATCTGGCGGGAATGAAGGAAGACCGTTTTCATCTCCTTCATCATCGCTATCCTTATGATCTGGCAGCGGTCAATCCTGTATGCCGGGAACTCTTGGAGACCATTTATAACCGAATCGTTGATATTTTTGAACAGGCCATTCGTTTGGGACAGAAGGATGGGTCTATCGGAGAGGTTACTTCCAGGAAAATGGCCTTGATTCTTTTTTCCATGGTCGATGGTCTGGTCCGTTTTAAAACCTACAATCTTTACGATCCGGGGGGATTATATAATGAATTAATTTCCGCCTGTCGTAAGATGTTATCCTCTAATGGTAACACCTGAAGTGGAAGCTGACCTTTCCACCGCCGGAACAGCGGCTGAAACCACCAGCCGTTAAATATTATGAACAGAGGAACTCCTGATGATTAAAAAAATATTCCCTTTTATGGAGTGGTTTAAAAATTACAACAGTATGACATTGCGGGCTGATGCCATTGCCGGTCTGACCGTGGCCCTGGTGCTCATTCCTCAATCCATGGCCTATGCCCAGTTGGCCGGTCTCCCGACCTATTACGGTCTCTATGCCGCTTTCCTGCCGCCTATGGTGGCGGCCCTGTTCGGTTCCAGCCGGCAGTTGGCCACCGGCCCGGTGGCCATAGTCTCTATGATGACCGCCGCTTCCCTGGCTCCTTTGGCCACGGTCGGAAGCGGGGGTTATATCGCTTATGCCATTTTGTTGTCTCTGATGGTGGGGATCTTTCAGCTTCTTTTAGGGGTCCTGCGCCTCGGTTTGGTGGTCAATTTCTTATCTCACCCGGTGGTCAACGGTTTTACCAACGCCGGAGCCCTTCTCATTGCCACCTCCCAATTGGATAAAATTTTTGGGGCCTCGGTGGATACGGCCGAACATAATTACGAAACGGTTATCCGGGTCATTCAGGCCGCCTGGAATTATACCCATTGGCCGACCCTGATCATGGGGGCCGGGGCTTTCGCTATTATGTACTTCTTTAAGAAAATTTCACCCAAAATTCCCAATGTCCTGGTAGCGGTGGCGCTTACCACTCTTTTGTCTTGGGCCTTAGGGTTTCATCATGACGAACAAGTACCGATCGACCGCATTGAATCGGAGCGGGCCAGGACTCTGATCGCTGAGTTTAATGAACAGGTAAGGCAAATGCCCGAGTTGGCTCGGCAACGAACGGAGATCAATCAGGCCTTGGACAAAGCCAAAGGCAGTCATGATCTCCGGGCGGTCTTGGATATCGAGCACTCCGTCAGTGTCATGACCTTTACCATAGAGAAGCTGAAACATGACTCGGCTGAGATTCGCACTCGAATACGAGAGATGCTCTTTGCCGGTGTCAAGCAGCCGGACGGATCCCTAAAATTTTATCTGCGAAACGAGGTCCCGCCCGGAGCTGAAACCGACGGTCGGACATGGAGAATCCACATCGGAAACAATCCTTTGAAGGTGGATAAACTCCGCATCAAAGGCGGAGGTGCAGTAGTGGGGGAGGTGCCCAGCGGGTTGCCGGCTTTTTCTGTGCCCAAAATCGATTTTAAGGTCATGGGGACTTTATTTTCCTACGCGGCCATTATTTCTTTGTTGGGTTTTATGGAGGCCATCTCCATTGCCAAGTCCATGGCCGGGAAAACCGGCCAACGCCTCGATCCTAATCAAGAATTGATCGGTCAGGGATTGGCCAATATTTTGGGGTCCATCGGCCAAAGCTACCCGGCCTCCGGTTCCTTTTCTCGATCCGCAGTCAATTTGCAGGCCGGAGCGGTTACCGGCATGTCCAGTGTCTTTACCAGCTTGACCGTGGTCATCACCCTGTTCTTTTTCACCCCTTTACTTTATTATCTGCCACAGTCGGTCTTGGCTGCGGTGATCATGATGGCGGTCATCGGTTTGTTGAACGTCTCCGGGTTTGTTCACGCCTATCGAGCCCAGCGTTATGACGGGGTGATCTCTTTAATTTCTTTTATCGCCACCATGGTCTTCGCCCCCCACTTGGATAAGGGGATCATGATCGGGGTGGTATTATCCCTGATGGTGTTTATTTATAAAAGTATGCGGCCCAAACTCGCCTCCCTCTCCCGTCATGTGGATGAGGCCTTGCGGGACGCCAGTACCCATGGTCTAAGAGAATGCAAATTTGTTTCCCTGGTCCGTTTCGAAGGGCCTCTCTTTTTCGCCAATGCCAGCTACTTGGAAGATAAGATAATGGAATTGATGCGGACCAGACCAAAATTAAAACATATCGTCATCGTTTCCAACGGGATCAACGACATCGACGCTACCGGGGAAGAGGCCCTATCCCTGCTGGTCGATCGGGTCCGTAGCGCCGGGATCGATATTTCCATGAGCGGGATCAATGAAGCGGTGATGCAGGTATTAAAACGAACCCATTTCCCGGAAAAGATTGGGGAAGATCATATCTTTCCCACCATGGAACGGGCTATTGCAGCCATCCATTATTCAACCCATAAAGACGGTTTGGAACAGGACTGTCCCTTGTTGACGGCCTGTTATCTAACGACCTAAAGGGGGACCCGTTATGTCCATCATTTCGGTTTATCACGGAATTTTTTGCAACCAGGATTCGATTATCGAGGCCCTGTTAAAACGGACCGGTTATCGACTGATGAGTGACGCTAATATACTCACCAAGGCAGCCAACCAATCGGGAACGACGGCCGCCGGAAAAATCTCGAGGGCTTTTTCCGGCAAGCAGTCGATCTTCAATCCTTTTACCCATGAAAAAGAAAGGGCTATCGCCTACCTGCGACTGGCCATGGCTGAACTGCTGAACCTGGAAGAACATTTTCTCTTCCAGGGATATGCCGGCCAGTTGATCCCCCGCGAGATCAGTCATTGCCTTCATTTGTGTTTGATCGCCGATATGAAATTCCGGGTGGCCCAGGCAAAAAAGGAACAGGGACTTTCTGAAGGAGAGGCCCTGAAAATCATCCATCGGGAGGACGAAGACCGCGGCGCCTGGACAGAAACCCTTTTTAATAAAAAGGACCCCTGGGACCCTTCCTTATATGACATCATGATCCCGACGGACAAATCCGGAACAGAGGAAATCGTTCCATTGGTGGAGAAAAATCTGAACCGGGATATTGTCCGCCCCTCGGTCGAATCCCGCCAGGCGGTTGAAGATTTCCTGTTGGCCGCCCAGGTAGGAGTAGCACTGATCGGGGAAGGTCATAACGTCGGGGTTGAGGCTCGAAACGGTCAGATTACGTTGACCATTAACAAACACGTCCTGATGTTGAGCCGGCTGGAAGAGGAGCTGAAATCCATCGCCGGCCCGATCCAAGGGGTAAAGAGTGTGGAAACCAAGATCGGCCAGGGGTTTCACCAGGCGGATATCTACCGCAAATACAATTTCGAGGCCCCTTCCAAGGTGTTACTCGTGGACGACGAAAGGGAATTCGTCCAGACCTTATCGGAAAGACTGCTTTTGCGGGAGATGGGATCGGCTGTGGCCTATGACGGGGAATCGGCCCTGTCCTTGATCAAAGAGGACGAACCGGAAGTCATGATTTTGGACCTGAAGATGCCGGGGATAGACGGTATCGAGGTCCTGCGCCGGGTTAAACAAACCAACCCCGCGGTAGAGGTGATTATTCTAACCGGCCATGGTTCTGAAGCCGACCGGGAAACCTGTATGAAATTGGGGGCCTTTGCCTATTTGCAGAAACCGGTGGATATCGACCTGCTCAGCACTAAGTTGAAAGAGGCCAATGAAAAGATCCGGAGGCAGAAGAATCAGGGTTAACATTCTAAGTTCGAGGTTCAGAGAACTCCGGTTTATATGATTCGTAGTACTAAGGGCCGGGGGGCACAGTAGTCTAAAAGGAAATGGCTATGCGTTTGTGGGGTAAACCAAAATTCTGGGATCATTATGATGTGGCTTCCAACTCGCCAAGATCCTTATTCAATTTCAGGCGGGTCTGGTCCTTGGCCGTTATCATCATGGCCGTTGTTTCTCTGTTGCCCCTGGTCTTTATCACCGTTATCAATTATCAGGCCACGAAAAGAGGTTTCGAGTCGGAAATCCGGTTGCGCACCACCCGTCTGGTTTCCAATATCCGCCGCTCGTTGACTTTCTTTCTGGAAGAACGTCAATCAGCCATTGTATTCATCAGCCGGCTCTACCCCTGGCAGGAATTGAATTCCCCTGGTCGTCTGGAGCTGATCCTGGAAAACCTTAAAAACAGTTTCGGTGGGTTTGTTGATATCGGGATCATCGACCAGAACGGTAATCAAAAAACCTATGTCGGGCCGTACGATTTGCAGGGGAAAAACTATTTGGACCAGGACTGGTTTCAGCAAGTTTTTCAAAAAGGGAGATATGTCAGTGAAGTCTATCTGGGATTCCGCCATGTGCCCCATCTGGTCATTGCTGTAAAACATACCAATTCCGACGGCTCTTTTTATATTCTGCGTGCGACCCTGGATACCGAGCGAATCAATCATATGATTCCCCAAAGCGAAAGCGGGGAAACCGGGGATGCCTTTCTGATCAACCGTTTTGGGGCCTTGCAAACCCCCTCCCGGACCTATGGGACGGTCTTGCGAACTATTCCTTTATCCGTTCCCAAGTATTCGCCGAATACGGAAGTCTTCGATCAGAGATCCGAACGGTCAACTCCCCTGATCATCGGTTACGCCTATATTCAAGATTCCCCTTTTATCCTGATGATGGTCAAGGATAAAAACAAGTTAATGAAAGAGTGGAACTGGACCCGATTGGAACTGATAGGTTTTATAGTTGTCAGTGTGACCATCATCCTCCTGGTGATTTTGGGTACAGCCACGTATCTGGTGGACCAGATCTATCAAGCGGATCAACGCCGGGTGGCCATGCTGCACAGCGTGGAATATGCCAACAAACTGGCCTCCATCGGTCGCCTGGCCGCCGGAGTGGCTCATGAAATCAATAATCCCCTGGCGGTGATCAACGAAAAGGCCGGATTGATAAAAGACATCTTTACTTTTAAGCCCGAGTATCAACCGGAACCCCGATTGATTGGCCTGGTGGATTCCATCATCGGGTCCGTAGAACGCTGCGCCACCATTACCCGGCGCTTACTTCGGTTCGCCCGCCACATGGAAGTCAGTATTCAGACCATTGACCTGGAAGAAGTGGTGCGGGAGGTGCTTGGTTTTGTCGGCAAAGAGGCTGAGTACCGGAGCATTGAAGTAGTAGTGGAGGTGCAAGGGGAGATCCCGGAATTTGAAACCGACCGGGGAAAGCTCCAACAAATCTTTCTGAATATTATCAATAATGCCTTTGCCGCCGTAACCGACGGAGGGCGGTTGGAAATTCTCCTCAAACGAGAAAACGAGGATTCCGTTTCCATTTCCTTTGCTGATAACGGCAGGGGTATCCCCCCCGAGGATATGAAAAGGGTCTTCGAGCCCTTTTTTACCACCAAGGCCAGCAAAGGAGGGACCGGTTTAGGACTTTCGATCACCTATGGGCTGGTGCAGGAGCTGGGGGGTGCGATTCAGGTCCAAAGCACCGTGGGCCAAGGAACACGGTTTACCGTGACTTTACCGTTAAAATACGAAAAAAGGAACAGGGAGATCGATGCGCATACTATTGGTGGATGATGAGGCCGAGTTGGTTTCCACCCTGGCCGAACGTCTTTCTTTCCGGGGACTCG
>JBFMBU010000099.1:0-36660 GCA_040755035.1 Thermodesulfobacteriota bacterium | reverse complement strand
GAACTCAGGGTTTGAAAATCCGCAGTTTCAGGTCTTTGATGGCCCTGAAATGTTTGGTGTTGGAAGTCGTCAGGGTCAAATTATTTTCGGCGGCTGTGGCGGCGACAATGGCATCCCCCGCACGCATCCCAGTGGAAAGGGCGTATTCCTCTATATAAATACAGGCCCGGTGACCGATATTTTCCGTAAGGGGCAGGGTAATAAAATGAAACGTTTTGAGGAAGTCCTTGGTTTGCTGGTGCTGTTTCTTATTTTGTGCACTTTGCATAAGTTCCAAATAGGTTTGAATGGATAAAAAACGATTCTCGGTCTCTTCCATTAGGACAGCGGCCTTGGGATGTCCCTTCTGAATCCAGATAAAGATATCCGTATCAAAGAGCATTATATCTCCCTCCTCGCAAGATATTCATCTGCTCAAATGCGCTTGACTTTTCTCCCTTTCTCATCCCAAAAAAGGGATGACCGGCTATTTTCAGCTTTCTTTGGTCCGAAACGGGGATAATCGTACCTTTAAGCCTGCCGTGATATAAGATACGGATGGCCTCCCTTCTTTCCAGGGCACTAAGAATTTCCTTCATTTTATATCTCAAATCCACCACCGTTGCTTCCATAATTCCCCTCCTGAAAATGTATAGTGATATTATACTTTTTTAATGAAGAAGAGTCAACCATTGGAATCAATCGCACTTCTGCTCCTGTTTACAGGCCTCCTCTTCCCGGGAGGGATTGAAAACCTGACCGGGGGAAAATAGGGTGGAGGGGGGCGGAAGCGATTCGGTCCCTTTCGGATTTACCACAGCTCCTTTTTCAACCGGGGCCGGGGATTTCTTTGGGACCGGATTTTCCAGGGAAGAGCAGGTCTCCAGATAACGTTGGATGGAAGATTTTCCGGTTAAAAGCAACTTTTCATAGCGGCCATTAACCAGGAGAGTGGGCACACTGTCCACCCCCAGGTTTTTCAGGGCTGCTGAGTATTCCTTTACCTGAATTAGGGCTACTTCCAGCTTCTTTTTCTCAATTTCCGCCTTCAGTTCCTGACAGTGTTGGCAGTCATTTTTGTAAAAGAGGACCATTTTTTTATCTAAGGGGAGGGTTTTGCCCGGGGGAGGAAGGATCAGGGACATCGTCCCCAGTACGGCGGCCAGGGCAGCGAAGCCGAAGAGGACCTCTTTCCAACCGGCTATAAGTCTGACCAGGCCCAGGATGAAAATTACGGCGAAAACACTGATACAAAAAAGGCATATTTCCGGAAGCCAGAAGAGTTGATAGCCGGTAAAGAACCCTTCCACGGCCAGGGCGGGGATGAGAATGAGATGGATGAGAAAATCGATTTCCGGAAGGTCCCGTTTTAGATTAATTCCAGAAAGTACGGCCAGACCGGAGACAGCCAAGAACCCGATTCCCACCATGAAAAGGTCGCCGAAGCGGGTGAATTGGACGGCCAGGTTGCACCCTTCGGAGACACAAACGCTCCTGCCTGAAAGTTGAAGCCCGATTTCCGTCAACAGATAGAGGGCACCCAAGAGGCTCAGGATAAAAAAATAGATCCTCCTTCCCCTTCCCCTATTCATAGTATCTTTCCTCTTTCCATGATGGGCATGCTTTTTTAAGACCTTGAAGGACGACAAATATTAAAATCCTCTCAGCTTATTGTCAACTCTTTAATCGGCTTCTAAAAACCAAACCCGTTGTTATAATAAAGGGAATCATTTCCCGGTTTACAGTCCTCCTTTTTTTTAGTAAGAGGATACCATTCTATTTCGGATTTCGGAATGCGGATTTCGGATTGATGGGGAAAAGAGATCAGAGATCGAAGATCCGAGTTCAGAGGTCAGATTAAGAACATTGAACCGGGAATGAGAAATACGAGATACGAGCCCCGAGATACGAGATACATTTTTAAAGAGAAAATGAAAAAGATCGATTACGAAAAAAACCTGAACTCAGCCCAACGGGAGGCGGTCTTCGCCCCGGATGGGGCGAGCCTGATTATCGCCGGGGCCGGCAGTGGAAAAACCCGCACCCTGGTCTACCGGGTGGCCTGGCTGGTGGAAAACGGTGTTCCCCCGGAAAAGATCCTCTTGCTGACTTTTACCCGCAAGGCCGCCCAGGAAATGCTGATTCGGGTAGAAGAGATGCTGAATCGGTCCTGTCAGGGTGTTTCCGGCGGGACCTTCCATTCCCTGGCCTACCGGATTTTAAGAAGGCACGGGGGGGCCATCGGCCTTAAAAGCCCCTTGACCGTCTTAGACCGTAAGGACAGTGAAGATCTGGTCGGAAAAATTATCAAATCCAAAAAATGGGAAAAAGGAGGGGACGTACCGGATAAGAAGGAGTTTCTCGATTTACTCGGCCGTTTTGTCAACCGGGGGCAGACCCTGGAAGAAGGTCTGGAAGGGACTTTCTTTGATGACGAGGTCTCTACGGCCAAACTCAAGGAAGTGAACAGGGACTATGAAAGGCTTAAGCGAGAAAACGGGCTGCTCGATTATGACGATCTGTTAAGCCATTGCCTGCATCTGTTCCGGCAGGAAAAGGGATTGGTACAGCAATTGTCCGCTTTTTATCAATACGTTTTGGTGGATGAATACCAGGACACCAATCTGCTGCAGGCGGAAATAGTCCGTTTCCTGGCCCGGGATAATATCATGGTGGTGGGGGATGACTCCCAATCCATTTATGGATTCCGCGGCGCCCATTTTAAGAATATCCTCGATTTCCCCCGCCAGTTTCCCGGAACGCGGGTCATCAAATTAGAGGAAAATTTCCGCAGCACCCAGCCTATCTTAAACCTGGCCAACCGCATGATCAGTCATTCCCGGGAGCGGTACAGCAAATGTCTTTATACCCGCTTTAAGGATGGCGAACCGCCCTGGTGCGTGGAATTGCCTTATGAAGAAACCCAGTCCCAATATGTCACCCGGCAACTGCAGGAGTTTCACGCCCGGGGAACGGCCTGGCAGGACATGGCCGTGTTGTTCAGGGCCGGCCACCATTCCTTTAATCTGGAGGTTTTCCTGCAAAAGGAAAACATCCCCTTTAAAAAATACGGCGGCCGCCGTTTTGTGGAAGGGGCCCATATCAAGGATTTTTTAGCTTATCTGAAAGCCGCCCACAACCCCCGTGACCTCCTGGCCTGGGAACGGATCCTGATGCTATTAGAGGGGTTAGGGCCAAAGAAGGCTCAGGAAATTGTGAGCCGCATGTCCCTCTGTTCGGATTGGGAATCCAGATTGGAATGTCTGTCCCTCTTTCCCCGTTTGCAATCTCAGCTTGCCCCCCTGGCTGTTTTATTCCAGGGGTTGTCCGATCTTTCCCAGACCACACCGACCCAGGCCCTGGAGACGATTTGGGGGTATTATAAAAACCTTCTCCCGGGTCTCTATGAAGAACCGCAGCGCCGGCAAAAAGAAATCGAAGAAATCATTCGGGTGAGTTATAATTACAGTGAAGCGGAATCTTTGCTGGGGGATTTAAGTCTCGAAGTTTATGAAGAACCGGAGAGTGAGGGGAAAGACCGGTTGACCCTGTCCACGGTCCATTCGGCCAAGGGGCTGGAATGGAAGGTGGTTTTTATCATCTGGCTCACTGAAGGCCGGTTCCCGTCTTCTCAGTCCATGTCGGACCCGGAAGAAATGGAGGAAGAACGCCGGTTGCTGTATGTGGCCATTACCCGGGCCAAAGAGAGACTCTTTTTGACCTATCCCCAGTCCCTTTCCTTTCGCGGCGGCGGTTGGCAAAAGAATGACCTGTGTCATTTTATCGCCGATGTACCGGAGGACCTGATGCCAAGGAAGGGGAGGCCGGTTCAGGAACCTGCAACCTGGAGCCAAACCCCTTCAATGAAGGAACTCCCCAGAGAGGATGACCAAGGTTTTTCAAAAGGGACCAGGGTCTTTCACCACCTTTTCGGCAACGGGGTGATCGAGGAACCCCCGCGGGAACGAAAGGTAACGGTCTTGTTCAAACGATACGGGTCGAAAGTCCTGCATTTGGACTACGCCCGTCTGGAGAAAGGGGGGACTTGAAATGGCCGGCCGTGCTTTCGAACGATTAAGTTATGACCGGGCCTATGATCAGGCCCTTGCTTATTTGTATAATCTGCAGAAGTTCGGGATCAAGTTCGGGTTGTCCAAAACGGAAAATTTGCTTAAAGCCTTTGACCACCCTCATCGCCGTCTGACCTGTCTGCATATCGCCGGTTCCAACGGTAAAGGCTCGGTGGCGGCTATGCTGGCTTCTATTTACCGTCAGGCCGGGTATAAGGTGGGCTTGTTCACCTCGCCTCATTTAGTCGATTTCCGGGAACGGTTCCAGATCAATGGACAATTGATATCCAAGACCCGCACCCTGGCTCTTATCAAAGAAATCCAAGAAAAAACCGACCGGGAAGAACCCCCCACTTTTTTTGAATTTGTAACGGCCATGGCCTTGCTCTGGTTTGACCGGGAAAAGGTGGACCTGGCCATCATGGAAACCGGTTTGGGGGGCAGACTGGATGCCACCAACATTATCAAACCCCTGGTATCGATTATTACCAATATTTCCTTGGAGCACCAGGATTATCTGGGTAAGACCCTGGATAAAATCGCCTGGGAAAAGGCCGGAATCATCAAAAAGGGCGTACCGCTGATCACCGGCGCGGGGCAGAGAAAGGTGCAGGAGCAGTTTGAAAACATCTGCCGGGAAAGAAAAGCCCCCATGTTCCTGGCCGGAAGGGATTTCAGGACCAGAAAGCGGGGGGAAAGAGAATTCTCTTATTTCGGATTTCGGATTTCAGCGTCCGGAATTGAAAGAAAGTTTGGAGTTTATAGTTCAGAGTTCAGAGTTAAGAAAAAAGGACGGCAAATTCCGCAATCCGCAATCCGCAATCCGCAATTAAAAGGACTTAAACTGGCTCTTTACGGGGATTACCAGATCAAAAACGCCGGGTTGGTCTTGGCCGCTGTTGAAGTTCTGCAAAAGAACTATCCTGTGGCCGAAGCAGAAATCCGCCGGGGTCTTCTCACGGTTGCCTGGCCGGGGAGATTGGAGGTATTATCCGAACGCCCTTTTATTATCCTGGACGGGGCTCATAACCCCGGGGCCATGAATATCCTGGTAAAATCTCTTCCCCGGGCCTTTTCCTATAGAAAACTCCTCCTGGTTTTTGGGATGATGAAAGACAAAAATATCAGGCAAACCCTTAAACAGATCGCCCCCATTTCCGACCGAATTTTTTTAACCCGGGCCGAATACGACCGTTCGGCGGATCCAAAGGATTTATTGCGGTTTTTAGAAAGTCCTCAGCCCCGGCCCCTCCTTTTCCCTTCCATACCTCTGGCTCTATCCCGGGCTATCCGGGAAGCCGGTCCGGAGGACCTGATCCTCATCACCGGTTCCCTTTTTATTGTGGGGGAGGCCAGGGCGTGGTGGGAAAGTACATCCAAGGGCTTTTCTCATTGATTTTATTTGACTATTGACAAGGGAGAGAAGATATGTAAATAATGGAGGACGAAGCGGTCCGGTAGGTCCTATGGAATCCACCATAGAAAGAAAGACGAGTATCCGCTCTCGAGGCCCATGCAAAGAGAAAAGAAGCGCTTAGGGGACATCTTAATCCAGGCCGGGATGATTACCCCCGACCAACTGGCAGCGGCCATTGAAGCCCAGAAACAAACCAAATACCGCCTGGGCAAGGCTTTGATCCACCTCGGGTTTATCACCGAAGAAAACCTCATAAAAACCCTCGCCCATCAGCTAAAAATCAATTATGTCAATTTCAAAGATGAAAAAATCGATTCTTCCCTGGCCAAGCTGATTCCTGACAAAGTCGCCCGCCGGCACCAGGTGATTCCCCTGACCCGCATGGGCCAGGTACTCATGGTGGCCATGGCCGACCCCTTGAACATCTTCGCTCTGGATGATCTGGCCTTTAAAACCGGTTTGGAAATCGAACCGGTGATCGCCTCGGAAAAGGATATCTTGACCGCCCTGGATGCGATTTACGGTTCTTCGCTGATGGACCGGATTGATTCGGCGCCCGAAGAACTGCAGGTCTTTGCCGGGAGCGATGAAGAGGTGCCGGAGGCGGAAGCGGGTGAGGATATCGTTATCGATGAGGGGCCCATCAGCCAGTTGGTGAATTTAATCATCTCCGAGGCTATTAAAGAACGGTGCAGTGACATCCATCTGGAACCGGATGAGAGGGCCCTGCGCATCCGCTATCGCATTGACGGGATACTGAAGGAGACCTCTTCCCTGGCGGCCAAATTCATCGCCCCGGTCATCTCGCGCATCAAGATCATGAGCAAACTGGATATCTCGGAGAAACGTTTTCCCCAGGACGGTCGTTTTAAATTCAGCGTGGATAATAAAATGATCGATACCCGGGTCTCGACTTTTCCCACCATTTACGGTGAAAATGTGGTCATGAGAATCCTGGATCAGTCCAGTATCCTCCTGGGACTGGAAGACCTGGGATTCCTGCCCCGGGACATGGAAAAGGTCCGCCATTTAATCCGGAAACCTTATGGCTTTCTCTTAGTCACCGGACCTACGGGCAGCGGCAAGACCACCACCCTTTATGCCATTTTAAACACCATCAATTCCCCGGAAAAACACTTAGTCACTCTGGAAGACCCGGTGGAATACCGGCTGGATATGATCCGGCAATGCCAGATCAACGTCAAAGCCGGCCTGACCTTCGCCGTGGGTTTGCGATCCATTTTAAGGCAGGACCCGGACGGGATCATGGTCGGTGAGATCCGGGATTTTGAAACGGCGGAGATCGCCGTGCAATCGGCCCTGACCGGCCACTTTGTCCTTTCCACCCTCCACACCAACGACGCCCCCAGTTCCTTGGTGCGGCTGACTGACATGGGGGTGGACCCCTTTATGATCTCCTCTTCCGTGGAAGGGGTCCTGGCCCAACGCCTGGTGCGGGTCATCTGCCCGCGCTGCAAAGAACCCTATACCGCCGGTGCAGACGAATTGCGTGAACTGGGGATGTCCGGCAGCGAAGAGATAATCCTCCATCGGGGGAAGGGATGCAGCGCCTGTAAAGGGTCCGGCTACAAGGGGCGGCTGGGAATCTTTGAAGTTTTGATCGTGGACCGGGAGATAAAGGAGATGATCCTGAACAGGACCGGGCATAAAGAAATCGAGGCCTACGCCCGGGAAAAACAACAGATGAAATCCCTGCGGGAGGATGGCATGGCCAAGGTACTGAACGGGACCACCACGGTCGATGAGCTGAACCGGGTTACGCCCAAGGAGGTTTCCTTCGTTTAAACGTTTTTGAGACAGATACCCTTTTCTTCCTCGATATGTTCCAAGACCCTGGTGGCATGACTTTCCTCTTGGAATTCGGCAAAGTGTTTGAGGAAGAGTGGCCGGACCTTGGCATAATCCGATTCGGGGAAGAAACGAGTAGCCGGGACCAGGACCCCGGCTTTTTTCAAAAAGAAAAAAAGGGTGACCCGGTGAACCGGAATACCCTCCAGAGGGTTGAGACGGTCTTTTTTTCGGTCAAATTCTTCCTGGGGCAGCCAGAGGAAAATCTCCTCTTTGGAAACGGAGAATCCATGGTGGTGGGAGATGAAATACTTCCACAGTTCAAATTCCTGATAGGGAACGAAACGGGTTTCCGATCGGCTTTTGGCCCCCTTTTTTTTGGAAAGACGACAGCGGACCAGTTTGACGGCGTTTTTCATGGCAATCCCTCCATTACTATGGGAAATACCATGAATAACCCCATTTTTTCAAGAATTTAATTTAAACAGATCACCCCATGCCCCAATTCTTTTATAAGGCCAGAGATCGAGGAGGGAAACTGATAACCGGCCAGATGGAAGGGGCCAACCGTTCCGATATTGCCGTCAGGATCGGCAGCATGGGCTATATCCCGGTCTTGATACAGGCTGCGGCCGGCAAGGGCCCCCCGCTTTCGGCGACAAGCAAGGAAATCTCCCCCTTGGGGAAAGAAATTTCTTTTGCTTTTCTGGAAAGATTCAAAAAGGTCAAGGCCGAGGAACTGTTGTTTTTTACCAGCCAGTTGACCACCATCCTCCGGGCCGGTATCCCCATCACCACCGGTTTCTCGATCCTGGCCGAACAGTCGGAAAACCCGGTTTTTGGCAAGGCTATCCTTTCCGTGATGGAGCGGATAAAAGAAGGGGAGCCGCTGTCGGCGGCCCTGGCCCGACATCCCAGGATATTTTCCGATATTTATATCCATATGGTCCGGGCCGGCGAGGCCTCCGGTAAACTGGAAGAGGTGCTGCATCGGGTCTGTTCCTTCCTGGAATACGAGATTGAGACCAAAAAACGGATCAAATCAGCCACCCGTTACCCCAAGATGGTCTTCGGCGCCTTAATCGGGGCCTTCCTTTTTGCCATCTATTTTATCATCCCCAATTTCATGGGTCTTTTTAATAGTTTTAAGACCACCCTGCCGCTGCCCACCCGGTTGATGCTCGGGCTGCATCATGTTTTTTCCAACTATTGGTATGTGATTTTCGGGGTAGCGGGGGCGGCCATCGGCGGGTTCTACTGGTGGGTGCAGACCAAAACGGGACGTTATCAATGGGACCTGTTCCGGATTCGGATGCCGATCCTGGGGCCGGTGTTTTTAAAAATCTTCATGTCCCGCTTCACCCGCATGTTCGTCACCCTCAACCGCAGCGGTCTGCCCATGCTCCAGACCCTGGAGATCGCCGCCTCCACTGTGGGCAATGTCTTTATCGCCAATATCATCATGGGCATTCAACAATCCGTTAAGGACGGGGGGACCCTATCGGAAAAAATGCGGGATAAGACCATCTTTCCCCCCTTAGTCTATCAGATGTTCGCCGTAGGGGAATCCTCCGGCACTCTGGACGAGATCGTGGAAAAGGTTTCGGATTTTTATGATAAGGAAGTGGACAATTCCATAAAAAATCTATCTTCCCTAATCGAGCCGGTTATGATAATATTTATGGGAGCCATGATGCTTTTTCTGGCCTTGGCAATTTTTATGCCCATGTGGGACATGGCCAAGTTTGCGAAGGGGGGTGGATAACTTTTTTCAGACAAGGCCAAGCAGCCTTTCGATTTTAGATAGAGCGGATCAAAAAATAAAAAAATAAAGAGTAGAGAGAGGAGGCGTTTGGAAATGAAAAGAGATCAGAGAGGTTTCACCCTTATTGAGTTGATCATCGTCATCGTCATCATCGGTATCCTGGCCGCCGTAGCCATCCCCCGCTATGTGGACATGCGGACCCAGGCCCGGGCCGCCGCTGCGGACGGGATCACCGGGAACCTAAGAGCGGCAGCCGGCATCGCCTATGCCGATTACGCGATTAATCAGAGTAATACCGCCGGCATCAACGCCGGTGTGGTCATCACCTATCTCCAGGACAGGGGACAGGTGACCAACGTCGGCACCAACCAATTTCAAGCTACCCTCGGCGGCATCAGCTACACCTGGGCTTTTACCGCCCCGGCCACGGTCTCCAATCACACCCCATAAATCAGACCAAAGGGATGAAAAGGGTCGTGGCCTTTGGATACGACCCTTTTTATAATGAAAAAAAGAAATTTAATCGGATTTACTCTCCTTCTTTCCTTTTTACTCCTCGTTTTTCTTTACTTTTGGGAGGTCCTGGCTCAATCCAACCTGATGGTTGAAAGGGACCTGCCGATTTTCTTTTTACCCAACCTTAAACTCTGGGTTGAGGCGGTTAAGGGCGGGCAGTTTCCTTTGTGGAACCCCTATTCCTTCTGCGGGCAACCCCTCTTCGCCACTTTGCAAACCGCCATCCTCTATCCCCCCAATCTCCTGCTTTTGATCCTTCCTCTTGGGGCTGCCTTTAATCTGACCATTATTTTACATTTCATTTTGTCAGGCTGGTTCGTCTATCTCCTCTGCCGGGAATGGGGCGGAAGCAGGACGGCCGGCACTCTGGCCGCCGTCGCTTTCACCTTCGGAGGATTCCTGCTCTCCATCCATAATGTTCTCAACACCCTGCAATCAGCAACCTGGACCCCGTTAATCCTCTTTTTCCTTATTCGATCCCAACGAACCTTCGGTTGGAAATACCCTTTGCTTTGTTCTTTGACCGTTCTGATCCAGTTTTTAGGAGGAGGCATAGAGGTCTTTTTCATTTCTCAGGCCCTGGTAGTCCTGTTGACACTCATTCCCGGCCTATGGGCTTCAACTCCGAACATTGTTCCCTGGAAGACCCGTTTTCTGCGGTTGGGGATGATCTATTCCCTCTTTTTCGGATTGGGGGCCGTCCAAATACTCCCCTTTTGGGAAATGACCCGGAATTCTGTTCGTTATCAAGGGTTTTCGTTTCAACAGGCCACCCAATGGTCATTGAGCTGGCGGGACCTGGTCTATGTCTTTCTGCCGGATTTTTTTTGGCGGGGGGCCGAATTTTACCTGATCGATCAGAACTACCTGAAAAGCATTTATCTGGGCATTATCCCTTTCCTGATGATCCTCTCTTATTTCCGCTATTGGCCCGGGCGAAAGGCCTGGACCCTGGTCATTTTGGCTTTTCCGCTTCTTTTGGCCCTTGGGAAAAATACCCCTTTATACCAGGCCCTTTTCAATTTTGTCCCCGGCTTTCCAACGGTTCGTTACCCGGCAAAATTTTTCTTTTTGACCAACCTGTTTATTTGCCTGCTGACCGGTTTGGGCTGGGACGCCCTGCGGAAACAGTTGCAGACGAAGCCGTTAAACAAAGAGGTCCTGCTTAAGAGGGTGGCCATGATCCCGGCCTTCATTTCGGCCTTGACCCTCCTGGGTTTGTATGCCTTCAAGGTGCCCTTGATCCGTTTTTTAGAAAAATATTTCCCCATCAGTTATGCCTGGCCCTGGGTCTTGAATCTCCATAACCTGGAGCGTTTTTTCTTTTTTGCGCTTTTGACTTTTCTTTTTTTGGTCTTTCTGGCCGACCGGAAGGTATCTGTCAAAACAGGCGGGGTTGTACTTGTATGCCTGTTGACGGCCGATTTGTTCCTGGCCAACTGGGGGTTCTACCGCCGTATGGAGAGCAAGGCCTTTTTTACCGCCAGCCCCAATTTGGCCTTTGTGCTCACCGATTTGGAACAAGGGAGGATCTTTACCAGTCCGCTCCTGATCCCCATCAAAACTCCCCAAAAAAAGTCTTTTGAAGAGCTGGCCCTTTCCATTTTCAAGGAGGGGTTTTATTTTGATTATCCCCTGGTCCACAAAATCTATAACACCCTTGGATTCGGCATCCTCACTTACACACCCTACCAGGACCTGCTCAATGTTTTTTGGGAAAGGAGGGTCAAGCCCGAGGACACCCCTCTTCTAAGATTAATGAATGGAAAATTCATCCTCTGGCATGAAGCGATACGCGATTCGGGTTTTAAACTGATCCGCCCGGGAGAAACCTATGAAATCATTCCCGCTGTAGAGGGCAAGACCGCCTTAGGCCATGCTCCTTTTTATCGTCAGGTGACCGCCCACCTCTACGAAAACAAAACCGCTTTACCCAGGGCCTTTTTAGTTCCCACTTTTCAGGTAGTCAAAAAAGGAAAAGAAAGGATTTCTTTGCTGACAAGAAAAGGCTTTGATCCGGCCCAGACCGTCTTGCTGGAGGAAGACCCTCAGGCACCGGTTTCGACCGGATATCGGATCCCCTTGGGGGAAGAGGTTCGAATAGTAAACCGGTCCCTGAACCGTTTGGAAATCATCGCCGCCTGCACGGAACCGCGTTTCCTCTTTCTGAGTGAAACCTTTTATCCGGGCTGGAAGGTTTGGGTGGACGGGAAGTTGCAGAAAATCTATCAGGCCAATCATGCCTTTCGCGCCGTGGCCCTGGCCGCAGGGCAGCACTCTATCGTTTTTCTCTACCGGCCTTTTACTTTTTACTGCGGATTAGCGATCAGTGGTCTGACTTTTTTGATTCTTGTTGGCTGGATCGTCGGGGCTTTCTACCATCGAAAAGGAAAAAATTCAGAAAAGAGGCGATCTATTGTATAATGGCGACCGCTTGCCTTGATTTTTTCGGAGGTTGGTTTATGAAATACAGGATCTCGCTTAATTTGCTTCTATGCACTTTCGTCAGTCTCTTACTATCCGCCAGCGGTCATGCGGCCCGGGTGGAGCTATTTTCTCCCCAGGGAACGGCCAAGGAGGTCCGTCAGGTCACGGCCCGCTTTTCAGCGCCCATAGTGGCTTTCGGTGACCCGCGCTTGGAAGACCCCTTTACGATTCAATGTCCGGAAGCGGGGAGGGGCCGCTGGATAGACAGCCGGACCTGGGTCTATGATTTTGAAAGGGACCTTCCGGGCGGGGTGGCCTGTTCTTTTATCTTGAAACCCCTTTTAAAGACCCTTAAAGGCGAAGTCCTCAGTGGTCCCGGTCATTTTTCTTTCGATAGCGGAGGTCCTTCCATTCAAACCTCCCGACCGGAGGAAGGGCAGGGACCAATTGATGAAAATCAGGTTTTCATCCTTTCCCTGGATGCCGAAGCGGATGAAAAGTCGGTCCTGGAGCGGGTCTATCTGACGGTCCAGGGCATTCAGGAACGGGTGGGGATCCGATTGATCAAAGGAGTGGAGAGAGAGAACCTGTTTAAGGCCCTGGAGATCAAAGGGGATAAAACGCCTTATGTGGTCTTTCAGGCTCGACAAACCTTCCCTACCGGTTCAGAAGTGAAATTGATCTGGGGAAAGGGGGTCAAAACAGTCAGCGGAGTGGTGTTAAAAGAGGATCAGGTTTTGACCTTTAAGACCCGTAAACCTTTTAGCGCTGAATTCCGGGGCAGAAAAGAAAAACCCAGCGGCGGGGTCATCCCTCTTCTGCCCATGAAACTGATTTTTTCCGCGCCGGTCACCAAAGAAACGGCCTTGCGGGCCAGATTGAGAAGCCAGAGCGGAAAGACATGGAAACCTAAAGCGGGCGGGGAGGGAGATCGTCCTTATCTGGACTGGATCGTTTTTGAAGGCCCTTTCCCGGAGAAGACGATTTTTTCCCTGGACCTGCCAAGGGACCTCAGGGATGATTCCGGCCGAACCTTAAGCAATCGGAACCGGTTCCCTTTGAAAATAAAAACCGACCGCTACCCCTCGTTGGCCAAGTTCGCCGCCCCCTTCGGAATCATTGAACGTAATGAAGGGGGACTGCTGCCCTTGACCGTCCGCAATCTGGAAGCCGAGATCAAGGCCTGGCTGACTCAGGGCGGTGAAAGGACAACCGGATCGGGTCGTCAAACCAAAGACCAGGGCCAAGTCCGGGTCGCGGAACCCGGAAAAGGGGAAAAGATCAAGGCCCAGCCCTTGAAAGGTCAGATCAAAGCACTCCCTTCCGAGGAAGAGGAAAAAATCATTTCCTGGCTGAAGGCCTTACGCCGGGCCAGACGGGAAACCTCCCTGTTCAAAGGCCGGGAGGCCGCACAAAAATTGTCTATACCCAAGGAAGATCCTGCCCGGGAGATGGAGGTCATCGGTATTCCGCTGAAAGAAGCCGGTTTTTATGTGGTGGAGCTGGAGAGTGAAATCCTGGGTTCCCGGCTCCTGAACAAACCACAACCCATGTATGTCTCCACCGCCGCCCTGGTGACCAATATGGCCGCCCACTTCAAGTGGGGCCGGGCTTCCTCTCTGGTCTGGGTGACCTCTCTGGACCAGGGGGAGCCGGTTCAGGAGGCGGAGATCACCGTCCGGGATTGTAGGGGCAAAAAACAGTGGACCGGAAAAACCGACGACAAAGGAAGGGCGATCATCAACACTTCACTGCCCTTCGGTGATTCCCTGGCCCGTTGTCCGGAAAAGGGAGAAGCGGAGGACTATTCGCCGATCCTGGGGGGGCTGGACGGCGGTCTTTTTATTTTTGCCAGAAAGGGCCAGGACCTGACGTTCACCCACTCGAGCTGGAATGAAGGTATAGAATCCTGGCGTTTCAATGTACCCTATTTGGATCAGCCCGGCAAGGAAGGATTAGTGGCCCATACGGTTTTTGATCGGACCCTGTTTCGTGCCGGGGAGGAAGTGCATATGAAGCACTTTATCCGACGGCAGAGTATGAAAGGCCTGGAAACCGCAGCCGAGACAAAGCTCTTTAACGAAGTGGTCATCGAACATGAAAGGACCAATCAGAAATATACCCTGCCCTTAAAATGGCGGCCGGGCGGGACGGCGGAATCGGTATTTAACATCCCGGAACAGGCCAAGTTAGGGTCATATGTTGTCCATCTGGCCGGGAAAGCCGACCGGGCCAAAGAGGGCGGGGAAACTCGTTTGGAAAGCGGTACCTTCCGGGTGGAGGAATTTCGTGTTCCCCTGATGAGGGCCTTTGTCCAGGGCCCCAAAGTTCCTCAGGTCCGGGTCAAAGAAATTCCGGTGGACCTGTCGGTGCGTTACCTTTCCGGTGGGGGAGCGGCCCTTCTGCCGCTGAAACTCAGGACAGAGATACAACCCAAATATATTACCTTTCCGGAATATGAAGAGTATATCTTCGCCAACGGAAAGATCAAAACCGGGAAAATCCGCTATGAAGAAGAAGAGGAGGGATCATCGGACGAGGAGGGTGAAACCGGGGTTCGCTCCCGGGCGGGAACATCGAAATTGCCGACCCAGGACCTGATCCTGGATGGGCAGGGGGGGGCGCGGACTACCTTGTCCCCTATTCCGGAATCGGACAGCCCCAAAGATTTGCTGACCGAAGTTGAATTCCGGGACCCCAACGGAGAAACCCAGACCGTTACCTCCCGTATCCCCATCTATCCCGCAGAGGTCCTGGTCGGAATCAGTTCCGGCCTGTCCGATGCCATGCAGTCCTCGCTCAAATATTCATTGCAGGTCCTGGACCTGAAAGGCCTGCCGCTTCCTCAGATAGAAGTAAAGGTAAAAGTGCTGGAACGGAAGACCTATTCTTTCCGGCGGCGTATCAGCGGCGGCTTCTATGCCTTTGAACATATCACCGAAATTATTGACCGGGGAGAGCATTGTCAGGGCAAAAGCGATTCCGGAGGGCAGTTGTTCTGCCAAGGTCCTTCGCCGGTTTCCGGCTCGGTGATCCTGCAGGCCCAAGCCCTGGACGGAAAAAACCATTTTTCCTTTTCCAATCATGAACTGTGGGTTTTGGGTAAGGACGATGTCTGGGATGAAGCCCCCAATGATGATCGGATCGATCTCATCCCCGAGAAAAGGCATTTTGAGGCCGGGGAACAGGCCCGCTTTCAAGTCCGGATGCCTTTCCGCAAGGCCACTGTTTTGGTGACCGTGGAGCGGGAAGGGGTGTTGGATACTTATATAAAGAAAATCAGTCGGGAAAATCCGATGCTGGACATCCCGGTCAAGGAGCATTACGCCCCCAATGTTTTCGTTTCAGCCCTGATCGTCAGGGGGCGACTATCCGGCACCCGGGCCACGGCCTTCTTTGATCCGGGAAAGCCGGCCTACAAAATGGGTCTAACGGAAATCAAAGTAGGATGGAAAGCGCATGAATTAAAGGTGGAGGTCTCAGCCGCCAAAGACACGTATCAGCCTCGGGAAAGGGTCAGAGCGCGCATCAAAGTCAGGACCGCTTCCGGCAGGCCTATGCCCAGGGGGGGGGAGGCGGTCATTGCCGTGGTCGATGAAGGGTTACTGGAGCTGAAGGCCAATGAAAGCTGGAAGCTGCTGGAGGCTATGATGCGTCGCAGAGGGCTGTCGGTGGAAACGGCCACGGCCCAGATGATGGTGGTCGGAAAAAGGCATTTTGGCCGCAAGGCCCTTCGCCAGGGGGGCGGAGGAGGCCGGCAACTGACCCGGGAACTGTTCGATACCCTGGTCCATTGGAAAGGGACCGTGGCCCTGGACGAAAAGGGAGAAGCCGCCGTCGAATTCAACCTTAATGATTCTTTGACCTCCTTCAGGATTGTAGCCGTAGCCCAGGCCGGAGAAAATATGTTCGGAAGCGGAGGTACGAGTATTCGGACTCATCAGGACGTAATGATCCTCTCCGGGCTTCCGGCCTTAGTCAGGGAAGAGGACCGCTTCCGGGCCGGATTTACGGTTCGCAATGCCTCGGCCAAGGAAATGAAAGTCGAGGTTCGTTTGCAGGTCAAGCCAAGCGAAGCCTTGAAATCTCCGGTCCTGTTCACGGAAAACATTCCGGCCGGGGAATCCAGAGAAGTGGGCTGGAGGATCTCCGCACCGGCGGGAACGGAACGTTTGATCTATGAGGCTTCCGTTCAAGAAAAGGACGGACCGGCCCGGGACCGCTTGAAAGTTTTTCAAAAAACAGCCGTAGCCGTGCCGATTCGGCCTTTACAGGCCACTCTTGTCCGGGTTGAGGACGGCTTCACCTTGCCCCTGGCAAGGCCCGGGGATGCCGTACCCGGTCGAGGCGGGGTTCAGGTCCTTTTGAGATCGAAACTTTCTGAGAGCCTTTCCGGCGTTACGGCCTATATGAAAGACTATCCCTATTCCTGTTTGGAGCAGAAGATTTCCCGGGCCGTGGTCCTGGGAGATCGGGACCTCTGGCGATCCCTTATGGACCATTTGCCGATTTATCTGGATGATGAGGGATTGGCCAAATATTTTCCTCTTATGAACCGTGGGAGTGACGTATTGACCGCCTATTTGCTATCCATAGGTCACGAGGCCGGTCTGGAAATTCCCGGACCTTTGAAGGAAAAAATGATCAAGGGTCTTAAAGGGATTGTTGAAGGAAGGGTAAACCGATTTTCGGCCTTTCCGGTGGCCGATCTTTCCCTGAGGAAACTGGCGGCCCTGGAAGCTCTATCCCGCTTCGGCGCGGCTGATAAAAATCTGCTGGCCTCGATTACCATAGAACCGCAGTCCTGGCCCACCTCGGCCCTGCTGGACTGGAGTAATCTGCTGATGCGCGTCAAGCACCTACCGGATCGGATGGGAAAAATTAAAGAGGCCCAACAGATTTTACGGAACAGAATGCATCGTCAAGGGACCCTCATGGACCTGTCCACGGACAAAGCCAACCACCTCTGGTGGCTGATGACCACGGGCGACAGCAATTCAGCCAAGGCCTTGCTGACCAGTCTGGAATGGGAAGACTGGAAAGAGGATCATCCCCGATTGCTGACCGGTGTCCTGGGACGGATGAAAAAGGGACGCTGGGATACCACGACGGCCAATGCCCTGGGTTTTCTGGCGATAAAAAAATTCGGGGGCCGATATGAATCGACAGCGGTGAGCGGCCGGACTGAGGCTGTGTTGCAGGAGAAAAAAGAAGGAGTCGATTGGGAGATAACCCCGGCAGGGCGGGAAGTCCTTTTCCCCTGGCCTGGGGATAAGAGCTCTCTTTCCCTGATTCACAAAGGAGGGGGTGCCCCCTGGGCCATGGTTCGAAGTCAAACGGCCACTCCTTTGAAACAACCCCTCTTCAATGGTTATCATCTGAAAAAGACGGTGCTGCCGGTGGAACAAAAAAATAAAAACCATTGGAGCAAAGGGGATGTGATCCGGGTCCGCCTGGATCTGGAATCCCAGGGGGATATGACCTGGGTGGCGGTTACCGACCCCATACCGGCCGGTTCCCAGATTCTGGGCGGCGGACTGGGCCGTGATTCGGCCCTGCTGACGCAGGGCGAAAGGGAGCAGGGATGGGCCTGGGAGACTTATCGGGAACGTTCCTTCGAGGCCTTGCGGGTCTATTATGAATATGTGCCCAAAGGTAAATGGTCGTTGGAATATACCTTGAGGTTAAATAACGAGGGGACCTTTTATATCCCCCAGACCCGGGTGGAGGCCCTTTACGCCCCGGAAATGTTCGGAGAGCTTCCCAATGCCCGGATGGTAATTAATCCATAACCGATTCACCAATTCGGATTGCGGAATAGGGTGGGAAGAAACCGTTCAGCGTTCAGCGTTCGTCGTTCGGATTAGAACGCAAGTTCGGAGTTAGGCGTTCAGCGTTCAGAGATCGGAGATCAGAGGTCATAGATCGGGGAAAAAGAGATAAAAGAAAACCAGTGAAGCCTGAAACGGAACACCCGGGTAAGGAGTTCGAGAAACGATTCACGATTCACGAGATACGCCTTATGTTTTTTAAAAAGAAAACCATCGTCTGGACAGGATCGCTTTTATTATTCGGCCTGGTTGTGATCTGTGTTATCGGTCGAGGGCAGGACCCATCCCTTCCCTCTTTTGAGAAGGTAAAGGCCGCTTATAAAAAATCAGACGCCCTGCTCCTGGATCGTCACGGTCAGGTCCTTCATGAGCTTCGCACTGATCCCCAGGGCCGGAGACTGGAATGGATAAAACTGGAAGAGGTCTCCCCCGCCCTGATTAAGGCGGTCCTGGCCGTCGAAGACCGGCGTTTTTACCGCCATAAGGGGGTGGATTGGATCGGAATGGTTTCCTCGGTCTTTAACTGGTCGAAGGATCGACGTCTCAGAGGGGCCAGTACCCTGACCATGCAATTGACTGCCTTGCTGGACAGGAAGCTGAAGGCGCAGCGAACCGGACGGACCTTGGCTATGAAATGGCAACAGGTCAAGACCGCTCGGAATTTGGAGAAAACCTGGTCTAAAGCACAGATTCTGGAAGCCTACCTGAACCTCAGTTCCTTCAGGGGGGAGCTGCAGGGTATTGCCGCTGCTTCCCGAGGATTGTTTGATAAGGCCCCGAACGGGCTGGACCAGGCCGAATCCTGGACCCTGGCCGCTCTCTTGGCCTCTCCCAATGCTGCGGTGGAGCAAGTGGTCCAGCGGGCCTCCTCTTTGAGCCGTTTTCTCAGCGGTTCGGAATTCAATGATGAAATCAAATCATTGGCGGAAAATCGACTGCGCATCCCCTATACCATAAAACCGGTGGTGGCCCTGGCACCCCAGGCGGCGAGGATGCTCCTCAGCGGAGGGGAGACCAAGATCCGGACCACTATTGATGGAACGCTGCAACGGTTTGTCCTGGAAACCCTCGACCATTATCTGGCCGCGCTTGAAGAAGGGCATGCCTTTGACGGTGCGGTGCTGGTTTTGGAAAACCGTTCCGGGGAGATCTTAGCCTATGTGGGCAACAGCGGCCGGACGGCCAGCGCCTCCTGGGTGGATGGAATCAAGGCCCAGAGGCAGGCCGGTTCAACACTTAAGCCTTTTCTTTATGGGCTGGCCATAGAAAAAGGTCTTTTGACCGCTGCCTCGATTATTGAGGATTCCCCCCTGCAAATCCCCACGCCCACGGGATTGTATGTGCCGCAAAACTATGATTCGGTTTTCCGCGGATCGGTGAGTCTTCGTACCGCTCTTTCTTCTTCCTTGAATGTCCCTGCGGTGCGGACCCTGCTCTTAGTCGGCTTGCCTCCTTTTTTTCAGCGGCTGCGGACCCTGGGATTGGAAAGCCTTACTCAGGAGGCGGACTATTACGGCTATTCTCTGGCTTTGGGTTCGGCTGATGTCTCACTCCTGGAGCTGACCAATGCCTACCGCACCCTGGCCAACCACGGATGGTGGAGTGAGATGAAGATTCGCCGGGAAGGGAGACCGTCAACTCCCCGGAAGGTAATGGATAATAGGACGACTTTTATCCTATCCCATATTCTTTCCGACCGCGAGGCCAGAAGCCTCACTTTCGGCCTGGAAAACCCTTTAGCCACTCGCTTCTGGACCGCGGCCAAGACCGGCACCAGCAAGGACATGCGTGACAACTGGTGCCTGGGATATTCGGATCGCTACACCGTCGGGGTCTGGGTCGGTAATTTTTCCGGAGAGCCCATGCGCCAGGTCAGCGGTGTCTCCGGTGCGGCCCCGGTCTGGCTGGCCATCATGAATTTCCTTCATAGCGGAAGACCCTCGCGTCCTCCTTTGCTACCCCAAGGCCTGGTCCAGACCAGGGTCGTTTTCCAAGAGGAGGTTGAGCCCGGTCGGACGGAGATTTTTCTCCAGGGTACGGAGCCGGTGGTTCCAATCAGGCCCAACTCCGTCTACGAAACCCCCCGTATCGTTGCCCCTCAGGAGGAGACGTTGATTCAAATCGATCCGGAGATTCCCGAGGAACGGCAGAAGGTCCCTTTTCAGTACAAACCGGCAGGAGGCCGCTTTCAATGGATTTTAGACCAAAGAGAGACCGGAATCTATGACGCTTTCTTTTTGTGGAAACCGGAAACGGGGCCCCATATTCTGTCCATTGTGGACCGGGAGAAGAGGGTGGTGGATTCGGTGGAATTTACGGTTCGATAAAAAGGTTTTCCTGATTTTTCTCCATTCGGTTCTTCATTTGACAACCTGCCTCTTAGGTGATAGGTTTCATTCCTCGCTCCTGAAACCGGGAATGTGGGTTACCCCAACCCGGACCAGCCGGAACCAACACGGGATTCCGAAAACACTTCATTCGGTCCGGGTAGCTTCCGTTTTAAAATAAACTCTATCCAATTTGCGTAGAATTCTATTCGTAAGTCACTAAAGAAAAAGAAAAGGAGTCCCCATGAAACATGTTTTGATCATTCTAGGCAGTTTATTACTTTTGACCGCCCAGGTTCGGGCCGCGGAAACCGTTCAATTGAAAACGCAAAAGGACAAGGTCAGTTATATTCTGGGAATTAATGTGGGGAACAACATCAAACAATTGCCCACGGAAATCGATGCGGACCTGTTCTCTAAAGGTTTTAAAGACGCCCAGTCCGGTGCCAAGCCCCTGCTCAGCCAGGAGGAGATGCAGACCGTCATGACCGCCTTCCAGAAAGAAATGAACCAAAAACAGGCTGATCAGGTGAAGACCGTGGGGGAGAAGAACAAAAAAGAGGGGGAGGCCTTCCTGGCCGAAAATAAAAAAAAGGAAGGAATCAAGACCCTGGCCAGCGGTCTGCAGTACAAGGTCCTGAAAGAAGGCAAGGGGAAGATACCCAAGGCTACCGACAAGGTATCCACTCATTATCAGGGGACGCTCATCGACGGGACCGAGTTCGACAGTTCCTATAAACGGGGAGAACCGGCCTCCTTCCCGGTTAACGGGGTGATACCCGGATGGACCGAGGCCCTGCAGTTAATGAAAGTGGGTTCCAAGTGGCAGCTTTTCGTCCCTTCCAAACTCGGTTACGGCGAAAGGGGAGCGGGTCCCAAAATCGGTCCCAATGCCGTGCTGATCTTTACCGTTGAATTGTTGTCCATCAACTGAAGAGGGGAAATCGGTTCTTCGTCAATAAGGAAAGAGCAAAACGAGGATTCGAGCCTCTCGATTAGAGTCGCAGGACAAAGCAATGTGGTCCTGTCGAACGAAGGGAGATATCTTATAACTATTGATAAAAACAGATTTCTCGCTTCGCTCGAAATGCCATCCTAAGAAGCGATCTTTGAAACGCTCCAGCAGCGAGGGAGTAGAAGAACCTGAAGCCTTAATCTACTCCATATGTTTGAGTTTATAACGAAGCACCCGTTCGCTGATACCCAGTTTTTCTGCGGCCTTGGTCTGCACCCCTCCCGCCTCTAAAAGGGCCTGCCGGATCAGCCGTTTTTCCAGGTCTTCCAGTTGTTGCGGCAGGGTCCCTCCCGCGGAGGAAAAGGATATTGCGGATTCCCCCACTCCCTCTTTGAGGTGAAAGGGCAAGTCCCGGGTAGTGATCAGTTGCCCGCGGCAGAGAACCACGGCCCTTTCCACCAGATTTTCCAGTTCCCGGACATTGCCGGGATAAGGATAACGAAGAAGAAGTTCCCTGGCTTCCCGGGAGACCTCCAACCCTTCCTTGTGATTCTGGAGGCCGAATTTTTTCAGGAAGTGATCAATCAATAATGGAATATCTTCCCGGCGTTCACGTAAGGGCGGTAAAAAAAGGGAGACGACATTTAAGCGAAAATAGAGGTCTTGCCGAAAACGTCCCTGCTGCATGAACTCCTCCAGGTTTTGATGCGTGGCCGAGATGACCCGCACATCAGCCTGAAGGGTTTTACTGCCCCCCACCCGTTCGAAGGTTTTTTCCTGTATCACCCGCAGCAGTTTGGCCTGCAGGGCCGGTGAAAGGTCTCCGATTTCATCTAAGAAGAGGGTCCCGCCCTGGGCCTGTTCGAATTTGCCTCGGTGTTGAAACAAGGCTCCGGTGAAAGCCCCTTTTTCATGACCGAAGAGTTCGCTTTCTAAGAGGTTTTCCGGGATGGCGGCGCAATTAAGGGTGACTAAGGGGCCGGCCGATCGGGGACTGTGAAAATGGATGATGCGGGCGATCAATCCTTTGCCGGTCCCGCTTTCCCCGCGGATAAGAACGGTGGAGGGGCTGGGGGCCACCCGGGCTACCAGGGATAAGACTTCCTCCATCTTACCACTTTGAGTTAACAGACCTTCGAAGCTGAATTTTTCTTTAAGGGCTTCCTTGAGCTGTTGATTTTCCCGGGTGAGCAGGATATTGTTTTCGATCCGCTCCAGGAGGATCAGGAGTTCGTCCAGGTCGATGGGTTTGCTTAAGTAATCATATGCCCCGAGCTTCATGGCCTCCACCGCCTTTTCAATCGTACCGTAGGCGGTCATGAGCACTACCCAGGTTTCCGGGTAAAGGGATTTAATTTCTTTAAGCAGGGTGGTCCCGTCCATACCGGGCATCTTGTGGTCGGTGAGGATGACTTCGCAGAAATGATCTTTAAGCCAGTCCAGGGCCTTTCCTCCGTTTTCTACGGCTTGAACCTGAAACCCTTTTTTGGCTAAAAAACCTTGAAGAAGCTCCCGTTGATTTTTTTCGTCGTCCACCAGGAGGAGACGAATGTTGTGTTTGTCCTTCATGACCGTTACCTTAACCGGGTATTTCTGAAATCGTGTTTCGTATCGCGAGATCGGTATTCTGCTTCTCCCCCCGGCTTGTCAGAAATTAAAGGCTTGACAACCGGGGCGGTTATGTTATCCAAATTCTATCATACCCCCAATAATCCTTTAAGTGAAATATAAAAGCTTCAAGGGGGAGAGCTGAAAGGGGTCTTATGAAAAATTCCCTCCCGATGGTTTTACTGCCGGATCTATCCTGGGGGCCGGATCCAAGGAAAATCAGATTGTAGTGCTCGAACATACCTTCATCCATATCCCGGGGATCGGCCCCAAAACCGAGCAGATGCTCTGGAAAAGAGGGCTCCTGACCTGGGAGGACTTTCTCGGTTCGCCGGAACCGGTTTTCCCTGGAAAGAAAGATGCCTTTGTACGGCAGGAGCTGGAACTTACCAAAGAACGTCGCTGTGACCTTTCTTTTTTTGCCGATCGGTTGGGGCCGGGGGAGCTATGGAGGGTTTATGATTCTTTTAAAGACAGGGCTGTTTTTTTGGATATCGAAACCAGCGGCGGGTATCAGGGGATGGATGAGATCACGGTTATCGGTCTCTATGACGGCCAACAGGTCAGGACTTTTATTAACGGCCGTAATCTGGAAGAGTTTGAAGAGGCCTTGCCGGCAGATTCGTTGCTGGTCACTTTTAACGGTTCCTGCTTCGATTTACCCTATATTAAAAGGTGGTTCAGACAGATGTCCCTTCCGGCGGCCCACATCGATCTGCGTTTTTTTCTGAAAAAAATCGGTTTCCAGGGGGGATTGAAGGCCGTTGAAGAACAAGTAGGTCTGGTAAGGGACCCGGCCGTCAGGGGACTGGATGGTTTTGACGCCGTTCTTTTATGGAAAGATTTTCAGTGGGGGAATGAGGAGGCCTTGGAACGATTGATTCTGTACAACACCATGGATATTGTTCAGCTCAAGCCCTTGCTGGAAATGGGGGTTGCGCGGATGAAACAGCGGATGCTTCCGGGGTCGGAGTAACCTTTCGGTTTTTTCAAGCCTCATAACTATCCGGATATCAAGAGAAAATTAATGGTTGATTTTGACCGGCCCTTTGTGCTATGAAAACAACAACTAATAAGAAAAACAGGAAAGTGTGTGTTCATTTCTGACCATGCAGCCCCCTTTAATCGGACATCCCCAGCGAATCGAGCCTTTTAAGAACTTTATATCCTTTATCGCCAAAACCCAGGGCCCGGTCTTGATCACCGGCCCCACCGGTTCGGGGAAAAAAAGAATCGCCCAATTTTTAATAGAAAACGGGCTGATGAGTCAAGCCCCTGTTTTTCTTTTAAATGGTCTTAGATTTTCCGAAGACCTTTGGAACCAGGCCTATAACACCCTAAATGCCAAAGGAACGCTGCTGATCGAAGGCCTTCAGTACCTCCCCTTGACCATTCAGGACCGGTTTAAAGGCTGGATGACCGGCCAAGGCCCGCTGGTTGCCGAGGGGAAGCCCCTGCCTTCGGGATGGCGTATTCTGGTTATCGGCCAAAACCCTGATGAATTTTTGGAAGACCTGCTCTATCACTTTTCTTATCATATCCATCTGCCCTCCCTTAATGAAGTCATTGAGGATGTCCCTTTCCATGTTAAATATTTTCTCCGGGAAAAACCCATCCGCTACCTGCGCTATTTTTTCCTGTTAAAGGCCTTTTTTCATCAATGGCGGGGAAATTTACGGGAACTGGAGCAATGTCTTTTACAAGCCATGGCTTATTACAACTCCATGGCCATGGTGGATGGGTTCAAGGGAGGGGATGAAGTCTTCGGAGAAAAAAGAACCCGTTACTACCAGGATATCCTTAAAGGGGAATGGTGGTATTATCCCTACCGCTTCAGCGCCGGTTTCACCGATCGGTTGGCCTTCATTCTCAACCAAACCGATTTCCGGACTAAAATTCTCCAAGAAAAATGGGTCATCCCCCTTCTCCCCAATGAACCCGGCTTTTTGGTTTTTGACCTGACCGATCCCGAATTTGAAAAAAAAGCCAATCAGGTCTATTATACTTTTGTAGATTACTTAAAAAAACAATCCGGTTAAACCCGTCAGGAGCAATGATATTCTTATGGGAAAGAAAAATAACGGTAACGGCAGATCCATGGAAGGGATTTATTCCTTCTATTCCCCATTCTATGATTTGATTTTCGGGAAGGTGCTGGAGGCCGGTCGGAAACAGGCCTTCCATTATCTGGATTCCAGCAACAAAAAGGTTTTGGAGGTCGGCATCGGGACCGGGCTGACCTTGCAGCACTATCCTAAAAGCTGTCACATCGTCGGCATCGACATCTCGGCCAAAATGATTGATCGGGCCAAGGAGCGGGTCCAGGCCATGGGCAACGGTCTCAAGGTCGATCTGGAGGTTATGGATGCCTGCCATATGACTTTTGAGGATGACACCTTTGACGCCGTTCTTTCCCCTTATGTTATTACCACCGTTGCCGATCCTCTTCAATTCTGCAAAGAAATGATCAGGGTCTGCAAACCGGGCGGTCAAATCATTATCGTAAACCATTCCAAAGACCCGGATCGATTATTGGGAAAACTGGAAACGATTGCCTCTCCTTTTTTTGCCAGGATCGGGTTTGTCACCGACCTGGATGTGGTTTCTTTAGTCAAATCCACGGAAATCGAAATCCAGAGAATCATCAATTGCAATATATTCAATCTGCACAAGATCATCCTGGGGCAAAAGCCTGCTCACGTCCGCTAACCCCTTCCGGTAAAAAGGTTACGGGCGGTCTCCGGCCGGAGATCAGAGTAACCATCTAAAGGTTATAGAAACGTAGGTTATCTCCTTGGGCTCCTATCCGGCCATGAAAGCCCCCGGAGAAAGCAACCGGTTTTTTCGAAATAAATTTGGGGAGTTGAGGTGTTGAAAAAAATATCCAAGCAACAGGCTGAAAAACTGGAAAAACGTTTATCCTTCCAGCGCCGTTTAGTCTGGGACCACCTTTCCGCCGCTGAAGGGAAAAAAGTCCGGCAATTGGCTGAGGATTATAAAGTATTTCTCAATAACTCCAAAACCGAACGGGAATCCATTGCCGAGATATCCGGCCGATTAATCAGGGCCGGATTTGTCGGTCTGGATCAAACCCGAAAAAAAGGAAAAGTCTTTCAAACCTTGCGAGACAAGGTCCTGGCCCTGGCCATTCCCGGCCAAAGGCCCTTAGCTGCCGGCTTGCAGATCGTTGCTTCTCATGTGGATGCCCCGCGATTGGATTTAAAACAGCATCCCTTATATGAAGAAGCCGATCTGGCCTTTTTTAAGACCCATTATTACGGGGGGATAAAAAAATATCAGTGGCTGGCCCGGCCTCTGGCCCTTCACGGGACCGTTATTACCGCCAACCATAAAAAAATCCAGTTGGTCATCGGTGAGAAGGTGACCGACCCGGTCTTTTGTGTCTCAGACCTTCTTCCCCATCTGGCCCGCAAGGTTCAAATGGAAAAAAAACTGGCCGAGGCTGTTGAAGGGGAAAAACTCAACATCCTGATCGGGAGTATCCCCCTGGGACCGCTGGAAATCAAGGAACGGTTTAAGCTGGCCGTCCTGGAGCATCTGCATCGGGTGCACGGCCTGACCGAAGAGGATCTGATGAGCGCCGAACTGGAGCTGGTTCCGGCTGAGCCGGCTCGGGATGTAGGCCTGGACCGGGGTCTGGTCGGGGCCTATGGGCAGGATGACCGGGTCTGTGCTTTCAGCAGTTTGCGGGCCGCGTTAGAGATTGATAACCCTTCCCGGACTGGGCTGGTTTTGTTCTACGATAAAGAGGAGGTCGGCAGCGAAGGCAATACCAGTGCCCGGGCCCGGATATTAGAGGATTTGTTACCCCGGTTGTTCTCCTGGAAAGGGGAAAAATATTCCCTTGAGCTACTTAACCAAACCTGGGCCAATTCCCGGGCCATTTCCGCTGATGTAGCCGGGGCTTTGGAACCGGATTACCCGGAGGTCCATGAAAAACGCAATGCCCCGCGAATGGGCTATGGACCCTGTCTGACCAAATTCACCGGTTCGGGGGGCAAGGTCGGGTCCAGTGACGCCCATGCCGAGTACCTGCACTGGATCAGAAGTCTGTTTAACCAGGAAGGGATTGTCTGGCAGACAGGGGAACTGGGCAAGGTGGATGAAGGGGGAGGGGGTACCATCGCCAAATTTTTAGCGGCCCTGGGTATGGAGATCGTGGATTGCGGGACACCGGTCCTTTCCATGCATTCCCCCTTTGAGTTAGTCAGTAAGGCCGATTTGTACATGACCTATAAGGCCTTTAAGGCTTTCCTTGCCTCTCCATAGACTACCCCTATTCCGGAAAATCTATGGCCTTGGGAGCAAGAGTTCCATTATTTTTTATGCCGGCAGGTCTGATTCTCTATAATATCATTACGGGATTTCTTTTTTTAATTGGGTTTCCCTTCCTGATCTTGTATAATCTGGCCCAGGGTAAATACAGTAGCCATCTGGTCGAGCGTTTGGGGCGATATCCCCTGCCTCTACGACCTGAAAAACCCTATTCGGGGAAGGGTCCGATATGGGTCCATGCCGTCTCGGTTGGGGAGATCAAGGCCGCCGTCACTCTGACCAGGAAGATCAAAGCGCAGCTCCCCGATATTCCCGTCCTTGTTTCAACGACCACTCCGGCAGGAAGGGAAACAGCCGAAAGGCTTTTAGGGAAGGAAATACCTTTAATTTATTTCCCCCTGGATTTTTTCCCCTGCGTAAAAAGGGCCATGAATCACATCCGGCCCCGGGCTTTTGTGGCCTTGGAAACCGAGTTGTGGCCCAATTTCATTTACCTGGCTGAAAGGTCCGGCAGTTCCCTGATACTGGCCAATGGCCGTATTTCGCAAAGGTCTTTCTCGCGGTATAAAAAAATCCGCTGGCTTCTAAGACCGTTGCTTAAAAGGTTTGATCTCCTCTTGGTCAGGGACACCGAAGACGCTCAAAGGCTGGTTTCCCTGGGAGCGGATTCCCGGACGGTTAAGGTGTTCGGAAATATTAAATATGACGGGTTGCTGAGCCAGGCCGGGGAGGCCTTGTTCTCTTCCTTGCGGCAGAGGTTGGATATTGCCGTTGGGAGACCTGTCCTGGTGGCCGGAAGCACAAGAAGCGGGGAAGAGGCGGTCCTTATTGAGGTCTATCGGCAAGTAAAGGTCCATTGTCCTGATTTACTGCTGATCCTGGCCCCACGGCATATAGACCGATGTCCTGAAATAGAGAACTTATTGCAGGACCAAAGGCTCCCCTTTCAATTGTATGGAAGGGTTTTATCCCAGAGAGAGCCCTGGCGGACTGAAATCCTTCTCGTTGATCGTATCGGCGATCTTTTTGCCTTATACAGCCTGGCCACCCTGGCCTTTTGCGGGGCCAGTTTGGTTCCCAAAGGTGGACAGAATATTCTGGAGCCGGCGGCCTGGGGGAAGGTGGTTTTCTACGGGCCTTATATGGAGGATTTTAAAGATGCCCGGCGCTTGCTGGAAAAGGCCGGGGCTGGATTCACAGTCCGGGACAGCGGTGAATTGGAAAGACAAGTCATTTATTTTCTGGATCACCCTGAAGAACGCGAAAGACGCGGGGTCGCCGGCCGGGAGGCCTTAAAATCACAGACCGGCTTGACAAAAAAGGCAGCCGAGATCATTGCAGAGGTGATCCGGTCGAAGGTTTGATGGTGCTGGATACTGGATACTGGATACTGGATACTGGATGCAGGATGGGAGATTTTGTCCAGTATCCAGTATCGGCAGTTTTATCCAGTATCATCGCCCAGCTAAAGACAGATGATCTAACTTTTAAAAATTGAACCATATACATTAAAAAATACGAGATCAAAGAATAAGATGAAGGCGCTGTTAGCATTGGAAGACGGGACCGTATTTCCGGGACGGTCCTTTACCGGGGCGGGAGAGGCCCAGGGCGAAGCGGTATTCAATACGGCCATGACCGGATATCAGGAGGTCCTGACCGACCCCTCCTATAAAGGACAGTTGGTGTCCATGACCTATCCCCTGATCGGCAACTATGGCACCAACAACGAGGATGTGGAATCCGACCGGATACAGGTCGAGGCCTTTTTGGTCAAGGAATACTTGCCCTTTCCCAGCAATTTCCGCTGTCGCTTTTCTTTGGCCGACTATTTAAAACAGGGGCGGGTCCTGGGACTGGAAGGACTGGATACCCGGGCCTTGACCCGTCATCTTCGCAACTTTGGGGCCATGCGGGTGGCGGCTTCTACGGAGAACCTTGATCCCCAGGCCCTGATCGAAAAAGCCAGGAGCATTCCGCCCATGCTGGGGCTGGGATTGGTGGATCAGGTCACCACTTCTCAGGCCTATATCTGGGCCGGAGGGAAAAAAAGCGGTTTTCCGGAAAGGGAAAAGAAGAACCCCTGGAAGGTAAAGGATTCTTCCTACAGGGTGGTGGTCCTCGACTGCGGCGTCAAATATAATATCCTGCGCAGTTTGGAAAAACGCGGCTGTCAGGTCCTGGTGGTTCCGGCTCAAACCCAAGCCCGGGAGATTCTGGAATACCAGCCCCAAGGGTTACTCCTGTCCAACGGGCCGGGCGACCCGGCTGCCAACCCGGGAATTGTGCAAACGGTTCAAAACCTCCTGGGACTATTGCCGATTTTCGGCATTTGTCTGGGACACCAGATCGCCGGTCTGGCCCTGGGAGGGACCACCTTCAAGCTTAAGTTCGGCCACCGGGGGGCCAACCAGCCGGTAAAGTACCTCAAGACTGGTCGGGTGGAAATCACTTCCCAGAATCATGGCTTTTCTGTGGATATCTCCTCCATGAACGACCCGGAGGTGGAATTGACCCATATCAACTTGAACGACCAAACCCTGGAAGGTCTGGAGCATAAACGAATTCCGCTGTTTTCGGTTCAGTATCATCCCGAGGCCTCCCCCGGTCCTCATGATGCCTCCTATCTTTTTGATCACTTCCTGTCACTGATGGAGAAACAGCGGAGAAAATAATTCATGCCCAAGCGAACCGACATACGCAAGATTCTTATCATCGGCTCCGGCCCGATTATCATCAGCCAGGCCTGCGAATTCGATTATTCCGGGACCCAGGCCTGCAAGGCTTTGCGGGAAGAAGGCTATGAAATCGTCCTGGTCAACAGCAACCCGGCTACCATCATGACCGACCCGGAAATGGCCCAGCGCACTTATATCGAACCGGTGACGGCGGAAATGGTGGCCAAGATCATCGAACGGGAACGTCCTCAGGCCTTACTCCCTACCCTCGGCGGGCAGACCGGCCTGAACACAGCCGTGGCCGTGGCTGAAATGGGGGTATTGGAGGCCTTTAATGTGGAACTGATCGGGGCTTCCATCCCGGTGATCAGGAAGGCCGAGGACCGGGATGAATTTCGAAAGGCCATGTGGAAGATCGGTTTGCGCGTGCCCGAAAGCGTGATCGTCACCAGTTTGGAGCAGGCCAGGGAATCGGCGGAACGACTGGGTTATCCGGTTATTATCCGGCCCAGTTTCACCCTGGGCGGGACCGGCGGCGGGATCGCTTATAATCGGGAAGAATTTGAACTCCTGGTATCCAGCGGCCTGGAGGCGAGCATGAACCATCAGGTCATGCTGGAGCAGTCGGTCCTAGGATGGAAAGAATACGAACTGGAGGTCATGCGCGATTTTAAGGACAATGTGGTCATCATCTGTTCCATTGAAAATTTTGACCCCATGGGGGTCCATACCGGCGATTCCATCACTGTGGCCCCGGCCCAGACCCTGACCGACCGGGAATATCAGGCCATGCGCGACGCCTCCCTGGCCATCATGCGCGAGATCGGGGTGGAGACCGGAGGGTCCAATGTCCAGTTTGCCGTGAATCCCGCCAACGGAGAGCTGGTGGTCATTGAAATGAACCCCCGGGTTTCCCGTTCTTCAGCCCTGGCCTCCAAGGCCACCGGGTTTCCCATTGCCAAAATCGCCGCCAAACTGGCCGTGGGCTATACCCTGGATGAAATCCCCAACGACATCACCCGGGAGACCATGGCCTCCTTTGAGCCGACTATCGACTATTGCGTGGTCAAGATCCCCCGCTGGACCTTTGAAAAATTCCCCGGTACCGAAGATTATCTGACCACTTCCATGAAATCCGTAGGCGAGGCCATGGCCATCGGCCGGACCTTTAAAGAGGCTTTGCAAAAAGGGATACGCTCCTTGGAGATCGGCCGCTTCGGTTTCGGGGCCGATGGTAAGGACCTTACCGGCCTATCTCCGGATGAGATCGGTCAAAAACTGCGACAACCCAATTCCCAACGACTTTTTTATTTAAAAGCGGCTTTGGAGTCGGGGATGTCCGTATCGGAGATTTATGACCTGACCGGTATCGACCCCTGGTTCCTGCACAATCTGGTCCAGATCCTGGAGATGGAAAAAACCCTCCAGGGCCGGTCGTTGGGGACCCTGCCCCCGGATCTGCTGCGTCAGGCTAAGGAATATGGTTTTTCCGACGTCCAACTGGGGCATCTGCTTCAGGTTTCTCCTCAGGACATTTTCCAGAAAAGGCGGGAGTTGAAATTGCTCCCGGTCTATAAACTGGTGGATACCTGCGCCGCCGAATTTGAGGCCTATACCCCCTACTACTACTCGACTTATGAGATGGAGGACGAAACCCGGCCTTCGGAAAAAGAGCGGATCATGATCCTGGGCGGAGGGCCGAATCGCATCGGTCAGGGGATCGAATTTGATTACTGCTGTGTCCACGCCTCGCTGACGGCCAGGGAAGAAGGCTATGCCAGCATCATGGTCAACAGCAATCCGGAAACGGTCAGCACCGATTATGACATCTCCGATAAGCTTTTTTTTGAACCCCTGACCCATGAGGATGTCCGCCACATTATGGAGCAGGAAAAACCCAGAGGGATCATCGTTCAATTCGGGGGGCAGACCCCTTTAAACCTGGCCGTGGGTTTGGAGCAGGTCAAGGCCCCCATTATCGGCACTTCCCCGGACAGCATTGATCGGGCCGAGGACCGGGAACGGTTCAAGGCCCTCTTGAAAAAATTAGGTCTCATCCAACCGGAAAACGGGACAGCCTTTACTACCGCCGAGGCCTTAGCCGTGGCCGAGGAGATCGGTTATCCGGTGGTGGTCCGTCCTTCCTACGTTTTGGGGGGAAGGGCCATGGAAATTGTCTATGAACCCGGAGCGTTGGAAACCTTTATGGCCAAGGCGGTCCTGGTTTCTCCCGGCCATCCCATTTTAATCGACAAATTTCTGGAGCAGGCCGTGGAAATCGATGTGGACGCCGTTTCCGACGGAGAGAAGACCGTGATTTGCGGGATCATGGAACACATCGAAGAGGCCGGCATTCATTCCGGAGACAGCGCCTGTGTTTTGCCTCCTTACACCCTTGATGCCGGCCAGATAGAACGGATTAGAAACAACACCTACGCCCTGGCCCGGGAATTGGGGGTCCGGGGTTTGATGAATATTCAGTATGCCTTTAAAGGGGAGACCCTCTTTGTCCTGGAGGTCAACCCTAGGGCTTCGCGGACCATTCCTTTTGTCAGTAAGGCCACCGGAGTGCCTTGGGCCAAGGTGGCCACCCGGGTCATGCTGGGCCAAACTCTGGATTCCCAAGGATTACAAGGGGAGATTGTTCCCGGCCACGTTTCCGTTAAAGAGTCGGTCTTTCCCTTTTTGCGCTTTCCCGGTGTGGATACCCTCTTAGGACCGGAGATGAAATCCACCGGAGAGGTCATGGGTATTGACCAGGGTTTTGGTCCGGCCTTTGCCAAGTCCCAGTTGGCGGCCGGAATGGATCTCCCCCTTTCCGGCACGGTTTTTATCAGCGTCAAAGACCCGGATAAAATTCCGATCCTGGCCACGGCCAAGAAACTGGCCCGGTTGGGATTTAATATTATGGCCACTTCCGGGACTTCACGATTTCTGGAAGAGGCGGGAGTGATCAATCAAACCGTCAATAAGGTTCGGGAAGGCCGGCCCCATGTAGTGGACCTTATTAAAAACGGCGAGATCCAGTTGGTCATCAATACCACCATCGGATCCAAGAGCGTCTCGGAATCGGCTTCCATCCGCCAGACCGCTCTCCTTCACCGGGTCGCCTATACCACCACCGTGGCCGGGGCCAGGGCCACTACCGAGGCCATTGAGGCCCTGCAACAGAAAACGCTTTCCGTGCGGACCATTCAGGAGTATCATGAGGGACTGAAAAACAGGGCCTGAAGATTTAAATGCGGATTGGGTGTTAAAGAGGGATGATATTTCATACGTTGTAGCTTGTGGTTCATATCTCGCAAAACGAACGGTGGAACCACAGCCCCTTTTCCTCTAAGAGAAGGTGCCGCCTTTCGGTTTTTGTCATTTCGGCCGGAGGGAGAAATCGTGCTGTTCCATATTTTCGATGACCGGGATGTTTCACCTTCCTTAAATGAAAGGATAGAAAATTCCGACGCACTCTTTTTGGGGGAAAGGGTTCTATCCAGTATACTACCTCCCCTTGGTATGAGGTTTGATTAATGATGGACCTATTTGATGATCGAGCGCTAAAGGAAGAATGCGGGGTCTTTGGGATCTATGGTCACCCGGAGGCCTCCAAGCTGACGTATTTCGGTTTATACGCCCTGCAGCACCGCGGCGAGGAAAGCGCCGGCATCGTCGTTTCCGACGGGACCCAGGTCCTGGAACATAAAGGCATGGGTTTGGTGGCCGATGTTTTTGATGAGCGGAGTCTGTCCACCCTTCAGGGAAAATTGGCCATCGGGCATGTCCGCTATTCCACCACCGGTTCTTCCCTGCTTAAAAACGCCCAGCCTTTTTTGGTTTCTCATGGGGGAGTGGCCTTGGCCATCGCCCACAATGGGAACCTGACCAATGCCCATGAACTGCGTCGGGGGCTGGAAAATAAAGGGGCTATTTTTCAATCCACCATGGACAGCGAGATCTTTATTCATCTCATCGCCCATAACATGACCAAAGGATTTGATGCGGCCTTGGTGGACGCCCTGTCTCAGGTCCAGGGGGCCTATTCCTTGCTCCTTTTGACGCAAGATCAGATCATCGGTGCCCGGGACCCGAATGGTTTCCGTCCCCTATGCCTGGGGAAGCTGAACGGGACTTACGTGCTGGCCTCGGAAACCTGCGCCCTGGATCTGATTGAGGCCCAATATGTGCGGGACGTTGAACCGGGAGAAATTATTTTCTTGGATAAAAACGGTCTGCGCTCCATTAAGCCCTTTACACCGACCAGGACGGCCTTTTGTATTTTTGAATTTATCTATTTCGCCCGGCCGGACAGTTGCATCTTCGGAGAGAATGTCTATCAGATCCGAAAGCGGCTGGGGCAGAGACTGGCCCGCGAATATCAACCCCGGGTGGATCTGACCATGCCATTCCCGGACTCCGGCAATTACGCCGCCCTGGGATTTGCCGAGGTTTCGAAGATTCCCTTGGAAATGGGGGTCATCCGCAACCATTACGTGGGTAGGACCTTTATCCAGCCTTCGCAGATCATGCGCGATTTCAAGGTCCGGGTCAAACTGAACCCGGTCCGGTCGGTCCTGAAGGATAAACGGGTGCTCATCATCGAAGATTCGATCATCCGGGGGACCACCAGCCGGACCAGGGTCCAGGCCATCCGTTCCGCCGGGGCCAGGGAGGTCCATATGCTGGTCAGTTGCCCCCCTCACCGCTATCCCTGTTATTACGGTATTGATTTTTCCACCAAGGGGGAGTTGATCGCCTGTCAGCATACGGTGGAGGAGATCAGAAAGTATGTGGGCTTGGACAGTTTGGGATATCTGAGTATCGAAGGGCTGGTCGCGGCCACCGGTCTTCCGGAATCGGATTTTTGTCTGGCCTGTTTTGACGGACGCTACCCGGTGGAACCCGATACGGCCTTTAATAAACTTTGCCTGGAAAATCAGGGCTGACAACCATGCTATTGGATGACGCCAAAGAAGTCTTGGAAATCGAAGCCCAGGGAATAATCAATCTTATTCCCAAATTGGGACCTGCCTTTGAAAAGGCGGTTGAAGCCATCTATCAGCTCAAGGGCCGGGTTATTTTAACCGGGATCGGCAAGGCCGGGATTGTGGCCCGGAAAATCACCGCCACCCTGAACAGCACCGGAACCCCTTCGTTTTTTCTGCACCCGGTGGAGGCCATGCATGGGGATTTAGGTATGGTGACTACCAAGGACATCGTTCTGGCCATTTCCAACAGTGGGGAGACGGATGTCAACGTTATTTTGCCGAGTATCAAACAGATCGGGGCCAGGCTGATTGCCTTTGTCGGCAACCCCGAATCCACTTTGGCCAGACAAAGCGATCTGGTCATCGAGGTGGGGGTGGAAAAAGAGGCCTGTCCTTTGGGATTGGCTCCCACGGCCAGCACCACGGCCGCTTTGGCCATGGGGGATGCCCTGGCCGTGGCTTTAATCAAACGACGACAGTTCAATCACCAGGATTTCCGGCGTTTTCATCCCGGGGGAAGCCTGGGGGAACGGTTATCAGTCAAGGTCTCGGAGGTCATGCTCACCGGAGAGCAGGTGCCCATCGTTCATGGGCATCATACTTTGCTGGAGGCCATTGAAAAAGACGTCCATGATTTGGGGGCGACTTTGGTGGTGGAGGAAGGGACCCAGAGGCTGCTGGGGATCATAACCGACGGCGATTTGAGGAGGTTGTTTAAAAGAAATATCCCCTTGGAAAAGACCTTGACCCAGGAAGTTATGACCCGGAACCCCAAGACCATTACTCCCGACCTGCTCGCCTCTGAGGCCTTGGAAATGATGGAAGAGCACCTGATCACCGTTCTGCCCATCGTGGATCCAAACCGACGGGTCTTAGGTATCCTGCATCTGCATGACCTGCTTGGCAAAGGGGAATTCAAATTTTCGGCCAGGGAGTGAGTAGTGGATCAAAAGGTACATTTGACCGACGAAGATATTGTTATTGAGAACCTGGGGATACCCAAAATAGACTCTCCGGTACCCTGTTTTTCCGTCGAGCAGCCGGGCTTGAGGCACCCTCTTTGCCAGAATTTTGTGACCGAAGATGACCGGGTGGTGGTGGATTGTTCTCAGAAGTATTTCCTGGAGTGTTTTGAAAAAGGGGAGACGCCCCTTTCTTTTGAAAAGGCCGGTCCGAGGCCGAAAATTTTCTTTGATCCTAAAAAAACCAAATGCGCCGTAGTCACCGCCGGAGGCTTGTGTCCGGGATTGAATGACGTTATCCGCTCCATTGTCCTGGAATTGTATCATATCTACGGCGTTCATAATATCATCGGTATTCCTTTCGGTTATCAAGGTTTTATCCCCGAATACGGCCATCCGGTCATAGAATTGACCCCGGAGCGGGTTTCCTATATCCACGAATTGGGGGGGACGATTCTGGCTTCTTCCCGGGGACAGTATCCGATAGAAGCTATTGTAGACACCCTGCAACATCTGAATATCAACATCCTTTTTTCCATCGGAGGAGACGGAACGCTGCGGGGCGCCCAGTTGATTTCACGGGAAATTAAAAAACGGGGGCTCTTCACCTCGATCATCGGCATTCCAAAAACCATAGATAATGATATTTCCTGGGTGGAGAAATCCTTCGGCTATGAAACAGCCGTGGAGGATGCCGCCAAGGTCATCCGCAGCGCCCATGTGGAGGCCGTCGGCGCCCCCCGGGGGATCGGTATGGTCAAATTGATGGGCCGCTATTCGGGTTTTATCGCCGCCAGCGCCGCCCTGGCTTCACGCGAGGTCAACTTCGTTCTCATTCCGGAATCGGATTTTGATCTGGAGGGTCCTCAAGGCCTTTTATCTGCATTGGAAAGACGATTGGAAAAAAGAGGACATGCCGTTATCGTAGTGGCCGAAGGGGCAGGACAGAGATTCCTGGCCGACCTGCCCCAAACCAGGGACGCCTCGGGCAATGTCAGGCTTAAAGATATCGGCACCTTTTTGTCGGAAAGAATAAAAGCG
>JBFMBU010000098.1:0-36985 GCA_040755035.1 Thermodesulfobacteriota bacterium | reverse complement strand
CGGACAAATCATAAAAGTCCGCTCGGAAAGAAAAAAGACGGTGGTTCTGGTAGAACACAATATGAAAATGGTCATGGGGCTCTGCGACCGGATTGTCGTTATCCATTACGGAGTAAAGATCGCCGAAGGGGAGCCGGAACGCATCCGCCGCCATCCCCAGGTCATCGAGGCTTATTTAGGGGCGACGGATGGCTAAATCGATCCTGGAAATCAAAGAGCTATCCCTGAATTACGGCGGAGTGCAGGCCTTGGAGGGGGTGTCGCTCTATCTCAAAGAAGGAGAAATCCTCTCCATCCTGGGTGGTAACGGGCCGGGAAAACCACCCTGGTCAACACCCTCTGTGGATTGGTGCAGCCTTCCAGGGGTGAAATCCTCTTTCAAGATAAACGTATCAACGGCCTTCCCCCTCACCTTCTGGTCAAAATGGGCATCGTTCAAGTCCCCGAGGGGCGGGGAATCTTCAGTACCTTGACGGTATTGGAAAACCTTAAAGTCGGGGCTTATCTTAGGTCCAAAAAACAATCGAACCTCGCATCCCTGGAAAAAATTTTTACCATATTCCCTATTCTGCGGGAAAGAAAAAACCAACGGGGTGGGAGTCTGAGCGGCGGAGAGCAGCAGATGCTGGCTATCGGGCGGGGTTTAATGGCCGGGCCGAAACTGCTCATCCTGGATGAACCGACCCTGGGGCTGAGTCCCTTGATGCGTCAGGAGGTGGCCCGGGTAACCCGGACCATCAACCACAGCGGGACCAGCATTATCCTGGTGGAACAGGATGCCCAAATGGCCCTTCGGATTTCTCACCGGGGAATCGTCATGCAAACCGGTCGGGTGGTCATGCAGGGGACCAGCCTTGATTTACTGAACGATCCGGCCTTACAGGAAGGTTATCTGGGATAAGGGTCAACCCCAAGAAATGCCCGGAAACCCTGTATTCCTTGAAAAAAATTGAAGACTTCTTCCGCTCCGATCCTTATCATTCACCAGGGCGCCCTGGGCGATCTGATGTTATCGCTCCCGGCCCTTTACAGCCTGCGTCGGCACGAGCGGAAAATTCCCTGGACCATGGCCGGAAATCCGGAAGTACTTTCCCTGCTGCAGGACCGGTTTGATGTCGGGGAGATCCTTTCCCTTCAGGGAAGAGAATGGGCCGCGCTTTATCAGGAGCACCCTCTCTTCCCCGGACCTTTCCGGGATTTTCTGAACACCTTTCAGAAGGTCATATTGTTCTCCGCCGACAATAAGGACCGGTTGTTCCTGGGCTTGCGACGGGCCGGGGTGAAGGATATCCTCCGGATCCCTTCTTTCCCCGATGTTCAAGATAAAATCCCTCTGCCGATTCGGCAACAAGTCATCCTGGAATCGATGGGGATCCCTTGGGCAAAAGGCAAGGTTTATCTTTCTCCTGCTCCGGAGGATCTGACGGCAGCGACCGCCCTGCTGCAATCCTTCCAGGAACCGAATTCCTCTTCCCTTTTCTTGGCCGTGCATCCCGGAAGCGGCAGTGTTTTTAAGAATTGGCCCTGGGAGCGGTTTCTGGAAACCGCAAAGCGCTTAAGAGACCGCTTGTCCCTTTGCCCCCTTTTCCTTTTCGGCCCGGTGGAGGAAGACCGGTCAACGTTTCCCTTCCAGCCACTTCAGGAGGCCGGATTCCCTTTGATCCGGAACCTGGCACTGCCGGAGTTAGCCGCTCTGCTTAGCTGTTGTCGCGGATACATAGGCAACGATTCCGGGATCTCGCACCTGGCCGCCGCTCTGGGTCTTCCCCTCGTTGCTGTTTTCGGTCCCACCGACCCCCTGCTCTGGGGACCCCGGGGGGAAAAGGTTACGGTGCTCAGCCCTACCCTGCCCTGCTCCCCCTGTTCCAGGGAAAAAATGACCTCCTGTCCCCAAAGGAAGTGTCTGGAATCCATTCCAGTTTCCCGGGTGGTGGAAACCGTCGAGAATTTATTAACCATCTCATAAGGATAGACAAGAAACTTTAGTTTTGAATCAGGCTTAGGACCTGAGAGGTCTTCTTGAGGATCTACCGACCCGTCCCAATGGGAAATTTGCGCCCCCCTATTTCCAGACTGAATCCGCCCTGGTTATCTTCGGAAATTTTTTCGGCGATCTGATAATAGGCCGGTCTTAGGAAGCGGGCCGGAAATTTTCCCTGTTTGACCGTGCAATAAAGGACGCTTTCTTTACTGATCCTTAAGGTGGCGGGATCAAGGGTCTCCTCTGAATCATCATTGAGGGTCAAAAGGACCTGCTCCGCTGCTTCCGGCACGGCCGCAGCGAAGGAAACCCCGGTGACCACCAGCGGTGTGTCTTCCACTTCCAGAAAACATTTCTGGTTGTTCATATGGACGATAAAAAGCCCTTCCTCGGTCTTATCCAGGCTCTGGATCATCCAGAGAAAAATGGGCCGGTGGATGATCTCGGCCCCTTCATGGTACCATTTCCCTTCTTTGCTGACAAAGATCATACAGGGAGGAATGTTTTGACTGTTTTGGTTCATATCGCTTCCTACCGTTTTAAAAATTTTTCCGGCTGTCCAGCAGGAGGGTCACCGGTCCATCGTTTATGGAATGGATCTCCATCATTTCCTGAAAGCGGCCGCAGGCCGTGGGAACCCCTTTTTGCCGCCCTTTCTCGATAAATAATTCATAGAGCGGCTGAGCTTTTTCCGCCGCTGCCGATTCGGAAAAAGAGGGACGTCTGCCCTTTCGGCAATCCCCCCAAAGGGTAAATTGGGAAACCACCAGCAGGGCGCCGCCGACATCCAGCAGAGAAAGATTGAATTTATTCCCTCCATCGGGGAATATCCGCAAATGGAGGACTTTTTCCAGGAGATATTCCACATCCTCCCCGGTATCGTCCTTTCCCACACCGACATAAACCAGCAGTCCCCGACCGATTTCTCCGACCTTTTCCTCTTTGATGATTACCCGGGCCTCTTTGACCCGCTGCAGAATTAGACGCATGCTTTCCTTCTCTCCCTTCGCAAACAAAGAAGTTTCCTGGGGGACGTTTCCCCCGGCCGGGTTTCATTTTTCAAAATAAGTAGCATAAAAAAAACCGGCTGTCAAAAAGGCCGAATCGGTTCTCATTGGAGGGAAGGGAAACGGATCAGGTTGTTAATCCCTCACGGGCTGCTTCGGCAATTTCGGGGTTGTCATGGGAGAGAAGGGCCTGCAGGAGAGGGATTTTTCGAGGGTCCGGGAGTAATCCCAAAAGATAGGCCCCATCCCCCACCACCAAATCGGAAGGGTCTTCAAGCAGCGGAGCAAGGGCTTCGAAGAGGGCCTCATGCAAATGGGGGGCCTCATCCACCACCTGCTCCAGCAGGGCCATGGCCCCTAATTTTATACTGAAGGCTTCGTCCCTGATCAGCCCGGCAATCACCGGCAGATCTTGCGGATGGTGAAGGAGACGTTTCCAGGCTTCATCCATCCTTTTTTCCATCAGGTAATTCCGATAAAGCCGGTCCAGATAATCGTTGGAATCCAATCGGATCAGCCATTCGACCAGCTCTTCCTCCTGTATCAAACCGGTCAGAACGATCTCTTCTTCCAGAATGGTGGTTGGGGCGGTTTTGGGACGATAGCGTTGAATATAGTCAGGGAAGAGGTCCAGATCAATGATCCAGGCCCTGACCTGGGCTCCGGCGGCGGCCACCTGATTGACCAGCCCTACCACCTGGGCACAAAAAGGACAGGAGGCGGTAATAAGGACCTGGATGGTTAGAGGTCTTTTCAAATCCCATAGGCGATGCTGCGACTCTGGAGATAAAGAGGTGTTCCCGTTCCCCAGGGAACGCAGCAGGGATAGGAAAGGGGACCATTCCAGACCGGAAGGCAGGGCTTTGTAATAGTTACGGGGTGCGCCGGTTGAGGAAAAAGCCAGGAAGGGTGCTCCCTCGCTATTTTCAGGCAGGTGATCGGATAATTCAGAGAGACCGCCGCCGGCCTTCAGCTCCTGAAAAAATGCGGACAATACCTGGTCAGCCGGCCCCCCTTTTCCCTCTGAAAAGTGAACCTGAACCGGCTTCTGGCCCTTCTGTATGAGTTCTCTGATTTGAGCGATGTCCATCCCCAACCCGGACCAGCCGGACCCTAACTGGTAATTCCAAATTTCTTCCTTCGGTCCGGGTAAAATCCCCTTTTTTAGAATAAATTCTATCCAATTTGGGTAGAATTCTATTGCTAATTTACTAATCCCTCTGTCCCGCTCTTTTGCGGTATAGAGGGATTGCAGTACGTTTGTCAATGAAAAAGGCTATAGAAATTTTTTGGGGGGGCTCAAAAGATGGTCTTGCAAAAAATCGGAAAATCCTTTTTTTGTCATTTCGACCCGGTCGGCTTTGCCGACCCTAAAAGAAGCTTCCTTTCGGAAGCCGAGAGAGACAAATCTTGATTTATCGTCCTGTTATACGATCCCTCCCTTTCGGTCGGGATGACCTTCGAGACTATTTGCGAGTTCATCTCCTGTTAAGGTGGATGAAATCGACCGAAAAGATTTCTCGTCGCTTCCCCCCTCGAAATGACAGTATTCGGCTTTTTGCGAGATTGTCTCAAAAATATATAGACATAAGAGGACCGGGGGTCTATCGGATCAGGAACTTCCGCTTTCGCCTCTTCAGGTCCGGCAGAAAGCAGCGGTAGCAGAGGTTCAGGCCGGGGAGGAATTTTCCGCGTAAGTCTGAAGTTTTTTCTCCACCCTGACGATATAATTCCGGGTTTCCCGGGGTAGACCTTTGGGATTTTTCTCCAGATTACCCATGCCCCAATTATAGGCCGCCAGGGCCAGGGACCGGTTTCCCTGATAACGATCCAGAAGACGGCTTAAATATCTGGTCCCGGCCATGATGTTCTGACGGGAATTAAAGGGGTCGGTCACCCCCAGTTCAGCGGCTGTGCCGGGCATCAATTGCATCAGGCCCTGAGCCCCGGCCGGGGAGACCGCCCGGGGATTTCCGTTGCTTTCCACTGTAATAACCGCCTTGATCAAATCAGGATCGACCCCGAACCGTGCCGAGGCCTCCTGAATAATCCCGTCAATTTCTTGCCCTTTAGGCTGCTCCGGCCAGATCTCCTGCTTGATTTCAGGTACCGCTTTTTCTCTAAAAAGCGAGAGATCATAAGGCATGGACCCAGCAAGCGGAAGCTCGGCGCAAAAGGCCGGCAGACCCTTCTGCCTTTCAAGACTCATTAGGGACTCCATTGTTTTGATTAAGAAATCAAGGATAGTCTTTTCCAATGAGGAGCCCCCGGACAGTTCTTCTCCCAGTATCTGAGAAAAGAGAGCACAAGAATCCGTGGTGGAGGATGGATGGTGTTTTCCCGTATTAAAGGGGCTGTTCAATCCCAATGGTGCCAATTTCTCGATCATATATTATAATTTATGCATTTATTATGCCTGCTTGTCGGGATAATGAAGGTCGAACCCGGTCCCCCAATTCCTCCCCGGCTGAGGACAGGCCCAGAACTGGTAGAAAAGGCGAATTTTTTCCTTTTTCCCTGCTGACCCGATATTTTTTTTGACAGTTTCTTGGTTTTCATATAATAAAAATATAAAAAAATTCCGGGCAGCAAAAGGGTAAACAGGCCCCGAAATGAACCTTTCAGATAAATTTTCAGAACAAATACAATCAGATATAGACCAAATCGAGTTTTTTCTTAAGGAAAACCTCAAGTCCCAAGTCCCGGTGATTTCGGAGGTCAACCAGCATATCCTTCTGGGAGGCGGGAAGAGACTCCGGGCCCTTCTTTTTGTCCTCTGCTCCAAGGTATGCGGATATTCCGGAAAAAAAGCCCATTATTTTTCCTGCATCTTTGAGTATCTCCATGGCGCTTCCTTGTTGCATGATGATGTAATCGACAACGCCGAACTGAGAAGGGGCAAGCCCTCGGCCAATACCCTTTGGGGAAACTCCCTTTCCATTTTGATCGGGGATTTCCTGCTGGCCAAGTCCTTTTCCATGGCCTTGGAAACCGACCATCCTGATTTTTTAAAAACGATTTCCCGGACAGCCGGTCTGATGTCGGAAGGGATGGTCATGGAATTGGTCCAGACCCGCAACCTTGACATTGAAGAAGAGACTTACCGGTCCATCTTAACCAATAAAACGGCTGTACTCATTTCCGCCGCCTGTCAAACGGGAGCTATACTGGGCAATGCCCCTCCTAAGGAACAAGAGGCGCTGGCCCGGTACGGGCTTGAATTAGGGATCGCCTTTCAACTGATCGACGACCTGCTGGATTATACCTCAACTTCTGAGCAATTCGGGAAACCGGTAGCCAATGACTTTAAAGAGGGGAAAATCACCCTGCCTCTGATTTATGCCCTGAAAAGATGTCCGGAACCCGACAGGCAGAAAATAAAAGCCTTGTCCGGGAAGGAGACTCTCAGCCCGGAGGATTTTCAATTTCTTTTCAATGTGATCCACCGTCAGGGAGGACTGGCCTACACCCGGCAAGAGGCGCAAAAATCCAAAGATAAGGCCAAAGGATACCTTGATGTTTTTAAACCGTCACCCCTGCGGCAACTCCTGATCGATTTGACGGAATTTGTGGTGGAAAGAAAAAAATAGGGACAAAAATTCATAGGTGTCAAAAGGAAAAGGAAAATGATTCGTTACGAGATGGCCCCGGATATTGAATCCAAATTGAAAAGAATCTCCCGACGGCTGAAAATGGAGCATATCGATCTGGACCGGGTTAAGGGGGTCCGGAGTTTTGGATCCACCGGCAAAGGGGTGATCGCCCGCTGTCATGCCCTGCCCAAGGTGATGCAATTGGCCCTGGGCATCGATGCCCATTATGTCATCGAAATCCTGACAGAGAATTTTGAACGACTCTCCAAGGAAGAACAGACCAAAATACTCATTCATGAACTGATGCATATCCCGGAAACCTTCGGAGGGGGCTTCCGCATGCACCGGGACCATGTGACTCGAAGAAATGTGGAGAAGTTGTATAAAAAATATATAGGGGAGTAGGGTAGGATCTTATCCTGTTGGCTCTCACCCGGGAAGGCCTTTCCCGGGAGAAAAGGCCTTAATCCTCCGGTTCCGAAGCGTCATAGAGCAGATTATTGACCATGGAATGTAATATACCCGACAAATAAATCTCATCATTGATGTCCGAAGAAAGGGAATGATAAATCCCTTCCTTATCCATATAAAAAACGATCAGTTCCTTAATATTTTCCTGTTCTTCACTTAATCTCTCCAGTATATCCACCACCTGTTTTTGAGTCCGGTCGATATGAATCAGTTTTCCTTTTTTTTCCGACATTCCAGACACCCCTTGTTCGATTAAATCTAACCAAACTTATTTGAAAAATCAAACTAATATAATTATGGCCGTCTTCCTAAATCCCACAAAAATCTATGCAGGAACCAGGCGATATTTGTCAACTAAAAATTCCGGATGATAGGAAAGTTTGGATTTGCGCAGCCCTTCCAACCCCATGTCCTGTTCTCGATTGACATAAGGCAGATGCGACCACTCGTGCAATAAAAACTGCTGCTGCAACAGGGGGTTTAAACCCGGGAGTTCCGGATTGGTTTTTTCGATATGAATAACCACGGTCTCCGGATTGAGCAGTTCACCCAGGGTAAAGGCCTCTACCTTTCCCTGGACTCGTATGACACCGCCTTTATAACTGAGCAACCCAAAATGGGTTAAGGCCTCCAAAATGGCCTGATGTTCATTAATCAAACTATGAGAATCCAGGCATTGTTTCAATCGGCACCACTCTTCCTGGACACCCAGACAGTCCTTGATCAGGTCCGGGGTCAGCGGTTGATAATCCCAGACATGCCGTTTGGTAAAGCGATTCAAGTGGTTTTTAGGAGTGTGGTATTTGTTACCTGAAAGACGGATCATGTTTTTGACCGGATAAACATAATCACTGTTGTCCCGATCCGGAATGAATTCCAACTCCGGGAAGAAGGGAAGCGTTTTGATCAGCGACTCCGGAAACCGCTCGAATCGGGGCTTGATTCCCCTTTCCCTGAAATATTCCAGGCAATCAGCCAGCCAGTGGTCCGGATCACCGTTGCCCAGCGGCGGAAAAAAATAGGGATTGGTACCGGCCGGATGGGCCAGAAGGGTCAGAAAATCCCTGTCTACATCCACCTGGAATTGGTAGTAACACCTCCACATAAAAAGATTGGTAAAGGTCATTTCCGAAATTTGAGGGGGGTATTGTTGAAGAAGGGCTTCAATTTCCGCTTTTAAGTTAAGAGAAAGGGTAGTGAAGTTAAAAGGCATAAGCAACTCGATTCTATTGGACTTTTAAGGCTTATATTCACCCGGCTTGCTTTACGGCCTTGAGCTTTTCCAGGATTTCATAGGGGACCCTCAGGTTTCCGGTCCCGGACAACAGATCGATCTCGCGGTTGTTGTCCCCGTGAAAATCACTCCCCCCGGTCGGGCAGAGGGTTAATTCCCGGGCCAGGTGTATATAGTCCCTGGTCTGCTCAGGTGAATGTTCGGAATAGAAGACTTCAATTCCCTTTAGCCCGTTATCTTTTAACTCCGTAATCCGTTCCTTAAGGTCCCGCAGACTGGGGCAGTTTAAGGTAAAGGGATGGGCCAGAACCGCAATACCCCCGGCTTGCCGAATCATGTTGATCGCTTCCGGAGGTGGAAACCGGAATTTTTCCACATAGGCCGGGGCCCCTTTGGTCAGATATTTATGGAAGGCTTCCTCCATCGAAGTCACCGCCCCGGTTTGCAGCAGGACCTGAGCGATATGTGGTCGTCCGATCTGGCCTTTGGCCAGGGCCTGGACCTGTTCGAAGGTAATGGAAAGGCCGAGGGAACGCAGCTTATCGACGATCTTGGGATTTCTCTCCCGCCGGGCTTCCTGTAATCGGAGTAGCTCGCGATTAAGAAAAGGGTGTTCAGGATCAATAAAATACCCGAGGATGTGCATCGATCCCCCCGGATGTTCAGCGCTGATCTCCAGTCCGGGGATGACCTCCAAGGCCATCACCCTCCCGGCCGCCAGCGCTCTCCCAAGCCCTTCAATCGTGTCATGGTCGGTTAAGGCTATGGCCGCCGCCCCTTTACTCTTGGCATAATGTACCAGTTCTTCAGGTGATAGGCGGCCGTCCGAAGCGGTGGAATGGGTATGGAGATCAATGAGCCTTTCCAACGGATCTCCTTTTCGAATTTTTACAGAGGGCCAAATCAATAACCTCGTCCATTCGGTCCACAAAATGAAATTTCAGACCCTTTTTTAAGTGGGGGGCGATTTCCTCCACATCCTTTTCATTTTTTTGGGGAAGGATAATCGTGCCGATCCCGGCCCGTTTTGCAGCCAGGACCTTTTCTTTGATGCCCCCTACCGGAAGCACCAGCCCCCTCAGGGTGATCTCTCCGGTCATGGCCAGATCTCCCCGGACCGGTCTTTCCGTTAATAAAGAGGTTAAAGCGGTCAGGATAGCGGTCCCGGCCGATGGACCGTCCTTGGGAATGGCGCCGGCCGGGACGTGGATATGGAGATCGTTTTTATCGAAAAAATCTTCGGCAATGCCCCATTGACCGGCCTTGGAACGGACATAACTTAGCGCCGCACCGGCCGATTCCTTCATAACTTCTCCCAATTGACCGGTCAGGGTCATGGTCCTTCGGCCGGACATCTTGCTGGCTTCGACAAAAAGAATATCCCCGCCGGCCTGGGTCCAGGCCAGACCGGTGGCCACCCCCGGTTCCTGGGTCCTTTCCGCCAATTCGGAATAAAAACGTACCGGGCCCAGATATTGATGCAGGTCTTTTTCGGTAATTTTCTTCGATCGAACTTTTCCTTCGGCCACCTCCTTGGCCACCCCCCGGCAAAGGGAGGCGATTTCCCTTTCCAGGTTCCTAAGTCCGGCTTCCCGGGTGTAGGAGCGGATAATAACCTGCAAGGCCGTCTTGTTGAAGGTCAGCTCTTTTTCAGATAAACCGTGTTCGGCCAACTGTTTGGGAATGAGGTGCTTCTGGGCGATCTGAATTTTTTCCTCTTCAATGTAGCCGGAAAGGTCCAGGACTTCCATGCGGTCCCGCAAGGCCGGAGGGATCGTATCCAGGACATTGGCCGTGGTAATGAACATGACCTTAGAGAGATCGAATTCCACCTCCAGGTAATGATCGGAGAAGGTCGAATTCTGTTCCGGATCAAGGACCTCCAGAAGGGCCGATGAGGGGTCCCCCCGAAAATCCGTTCCCACCTTGTCGATTTCATCGAGGATGAATACCGGATTATTGGAACCGGCTTTTTTCAAACCCTGGATAATCCTCCCTGGAAGGGCCCCGATATAGGTCCGGCGGTGTCCCCGGATCTCGGCTTCATCCCTGACTCCGCCCAGGGAAAGGCGGACAAATTTCCGTCCCAGGGCCCGGGCGATGGACCGCCCCAAGGAGGTTTTCCCTGTTCCCGGAGGCCCGGCGAAGCAAAGGATCGGTCCTTTCATATCCGGCTTGAGTTTACGAACGGCCAGGTATTCCAAGATCCTTTTTTTGACCTTTTCCAGGTCAAAGTGATCCTCATCCAGGACCTTTTCCGCTGCCTTAATGTCCAGATTGTCTTCGGTTTGGACCTGCCAGGGCAACTCGGTCAGCCAGTCCAGATAAGAAAGGGCCACGGTGTACTCCGGGGAGGCCGGATTCATGCGCGAAAGACGGTTTAATTCCCTCTCCGCTTCCTTGGAGGCCGCCGGGGATAGTCCTTTTTCCACGATCTTTTTCCGATACTCTTCTATCTCCAGGGATTTCTCATCCTTTTCCCCCAATTCTTTCTGGATGGCCTTGAGCTGTTCCCGCAAATAATACTCCCGTTGCGTTTTGTCGATGCCCTCCTTGACCTCGGACTGGATTTTCTTTCCCAATTCCAGGACCTCCAGTTCCTTGGTCAGGATAACAGTGATTTTCTGCAGCCGGTTCCGGACCTCCAGGGTCTCCAGGATGTCTTGCTTATCTTCTTTGGGAATATTTAAGGAAGAGATAATCATATCGGCCAGAGAACCGGGGTCTTCCACGCTTTGAGCTAAAAGACCCAGTTCGGAAGGAAGATAGGGAGACAACTCTAAGACCTTGATAAAAAGGCCGCGGGCGCTGTTGAGCAAGGCGTCCATTTCAATCCCGGTCTCTACCTGATCCTTAAGCACTTCTATCCGCCCCTTGAAATAGGGAGTGGCGGTCGTGATTTCTTCGATTTTAAAGCGGGAAAGACCCTGGACCATCAGACGGACCCCCCCTTCCGGAACCTTGGCCATCTTTAAAATGGAGCCGACGGTCCCAATGGAATAAAGATCCTCGGCGGTCAGGGGTTCCTGGCCTTTTTCTTTGATCATAACCAGACCGATCAAATGATCCTTCATCAGGGCTTCATCCACTAATTGGACCCAATTTTTTTCCCAGACCATCAGGGGCATGACCATCTTGGGAAACAGGGCCACATCCATTACCGGAAGTAAAGGGATTTCCTCCGGAATAGTCAGAACCTGGGTTTGTAAAGGCAAAGGGGTTTCGTTGATTTCCATGAATGACTCCTTTATATATTGGGACCGAATGCTATTCGGATTCAATAGGTATAGTTTTTTTAGTCGCCAATTTTTTAGGCAGAACCACGGTCAGGAGGCCTTCCCGGTAGTGGGCTTCGATACGCGAATCATCAACCAACATCGGAAGCTCGAAAGTTCGTTCAAAGGAACCGTATTCAATCTCCATCTGCAGATAACGAACCGCTTTGTCAACGGGATTTCTTTGTCGTTTCCCGGCCAGATAAACCAGGTTCTTTTTCACCGTGACTTTAATCTCGTCCTTATTTAGCCCGGCAACCTCGCCGATAATCATAAAGGTCTCGGGGGTTTCCAGGACATCCATCTGGGGGGACCAGATCCGCTGGTCAAGCAAAAAACGGGGACTAAGCTGATAGAGCATATCATCCATCAAACGCCTCATTTGACCGTGAATACGGGACAAATCACTAACCACGATAGGGCCTCCTTCTTCCGCTAATAAACCACCGCCATTACCTATTGTTACTCGGTTTTATCCCGGGAAAATTCTTCCGGATAAAAACACACCTCTTACCGCTATCCTTTATTCCCCTCCCCACCCTCCCTCTCAAGGGCATCAGGGTCGGGAGAGGGTCCTATCACTTTCTTACTTGATTTTCATCCCCGAGATCGAAATTCCGAATGAAACCCAACGATCCGATTGGGTTTTATTATAAGGATTATAACCGCTTTTGTAAAGGAAAGGCTTGAAAAAATATTTTTTGGCTTGACAGGGTCCAAGAGAGATGGGAGATTAAAATCACTATGAAACAGATCATTCTCGGCACGGCCGGACATATCGACCACGGCAAAACCAGTCTGGTCAAGGCCTTGACCGGCATCGACACCGACCGTTTGAAGGAGGAAAAGGAACGGGGCATCACCATTGAACTGGGATTTGCCTTTCTGGACCTGCCCAACGGCCAGCGGCTGGGTATCATCGACGTCCCCGGTCATGAACGATTCATCAAAAATATGGTAGCCGGGGCCAGCACCATTGACCTGGTGGCCCTGATCATTGCCGCCGATGAAGGGGTCATGCCCCAAACCCGGGAACATCTGGATATCTGTTCCCTCCTGGGCATAAAAAAAGGACTGGTGGCCCTCACCAAAATCGACCTGGTGGAGGAGGACTGGTTGGAGCTGGTCCAGGAGGATATCAAGGCCTTCCTTAAAGGGACTTTTTTGGAGCAGGCCCCCATGGTGCCCGTATCCTCCGCCACCGGGCAAGGTCTCCCTGAATTGGCCGCCCTTCTGGAAAAACTTTCCACTGAGGTGGAGGAAAAGTCCTCGGCCGGCATCTTCCGACTCCCGGTGGACCGGGTCTTCACCATGCACGGCTTCGGGACAGTGATCACCGGAACGGCCGTATCCGGCAGTCTGACCGTCGGAGATCAGGTCTTCATTTATCCCCAGGAGCTGCCGGCCAAGGTCCGCGGCATCCAGGTCCACAACCTGGACACCGAACAGGTCCGGGCCGGTTTACGAACGGCCATCAATCTTCAAGGCATTGAAAAGGTCACGGTCAATCGTGGCGATGTCGTCGCCACTCCTTCTGGTCTGCGTCCGACCCGTTTGCTGGATATCAAGGTCCGTTTGCTGCATTCCGTTTCCAGACCATTGAAACATCGCAGCCAGGTCCGCTTTCACAGCGGCACCAGGGAAATTTTAGGGCTGATCCTGCTCTTGGAAGGGGAAGAGATCAGGGCCGGGGAGTCCCAGTTCTGTCAGATCCGTTTTCCTGAGCCGCTGGCCCTGCTGCCCGGCGATTTGGCCGTCCTGCGCAGTTATTCCCCGGTCCAGACCATCGGTGGGGCCGAGATCCTGAACGTGATCCCTGCCAAACATAAACGCTTCCTGGCCGAGATCATCAGTCAACTCCAAGTGTTCCAATCCGGCACTGACCTGGATAAAGCGGCTCTGCAGGTGCTGCTGGCCGGGTCTTCAGGGATATCCAGGACCGCCCTGGGCCAGGTCCTGCCCTTCCCCCCCAAAAAACTGGACGACCTGCTCAAAGAACTTCTCTCCCGCAGGATACTGATCCAGTGGGATAAAGAAAACAAGGTATTCCTTCATGAACAGGAGTTGTCGGCCTTGTTCCAGGCCATAGAACAGCAACTAACCAAATACCACCAGGCCAACCCCCTCAAGGCCGGCCTGATCAAGGAAGAATTAAAATCCCGTCTGCCCCAGATTCGGGAGTCCAAGCTTTTCAATTTTCTGTTGGCCCAGCTCGCGGAGAGGAGAATCCTGGTCCAGGAAAAAGAACTGGTTCGTCTCATCGGACACAAGGTTCAATTGAAAGAAGATCAGCAGGAGGTCCGGGATTCCTTGGAAAAAATCTATCGATCCAGCGGGCTTCAACCGCCTTACTTCAAAGAAGTGGCGGAAAAGTTCAATAAAGGACAACCCAAGCAGGTCCTGGAATTGATGGTTAAAGAAGGAAAGTTAGTCAAGGTTAAAGAGGACCTCTTTTTCCACCGCCAGGCCATTGATGATTTGAAAAAAAATTTGATCCGCTGGCTCAGGGAAAAGGGAGAAATCACCACCCCGGAATTCAAGGACCTGACCGGGGCCTCCCGTAAATACACCATTCCCCTGCTGGAATATTTTGACAGTTTGCAGGTAACCATGCGGGTGGAGGATAAACGGCTTTTACGAGAGAGTAAAGAAAGCGGATAAGGAGTTTTTAACCTTACCCGTATAAGACCGACTAAAGGAATAAACAAACCAAGCGGATGACCGAAAAAAGATAAAAGGAGAAAACGGATGACTATGCGAACCCCAACCCCCTTAACCTTGCTTCGTTTTTTTGGCCACATCTTTCTTCTGGCGGCCCTGCTGACCCTGTTCACCGGGTATGTCTATGCCGGGCCCCACCCCCATCCCCGACCCCATTTCGTTCCCCCGCCTCACCCCAAACCTTTTTTGGGCCCCCCGCCTCCCTGGAAAATCAAGGGTCCCCCCCCTCCGGGTAGGATCTGGTTTCATTTCGGAGGGGCCTGGATTCTGGTCCCCCCACCTCCTGCCGTGGGGCCGTATATCTGGAACGGTTCGGTTTGGGTAATCGATCCCGCACCGCCTCCTGAAGAGATGGAGTGGGTACCGGAACACTGGGGCGCGGAGGGATGGGTCGCCGGACATTGGATTGAAGTTCCCCGACCGGCCTCCGACCATGTTTGGGTCCCGGGACACTGGAAAGACGGCGTTTGGATCCAGGGCCATTGGAAAGGGACCCCTCCTCCGGGAAAAGTATGGAGCCCGGGGCACCGCGCCCCCGACGGTCGCTGGATACCCGGTCATTATCGTTAGAGATTTTTTTAACCGGTTCCGCCTCCTCTGCTTTTTAGGAGACGGAACCCTTTTTCCGAAAAAGAGGCCTGGGTATTCCTTCGAAATATCCTTCCATAAAAGATCTGTCCGACGAACAACGGGTTCGCCTGGTCCGGCGGATATTCAACTCCGTTACCGACCGTTATGATTTTCTCAACCATTTTTTGAGTGCCGGACGAGACAAGGTCTGGAGACGGTTCCTGATCGAACGGCTCCATTTTTTTACTACCGACCACCTGCTGGATCTGGCCACAGGGACCGGAGACATCGCCATCGGCGCCGTCGCCTTTCATTCTCAGATAAGGGTCGTCGGTTTGGATTTCTCCTGGTCCATGCTCAAAGCAGCCTCCGTCAAAAAAAAATCCGCCGGGATTGCCGAACGGCTTTCTCTGATCCAGGGGGATGCCCTGCATTTACCTTTTCCCGCTGCGACTTTTGATGCGGTCACCATCGGTTTCGGCATTCGTAACATGCCGGATCGTGAAAAGGTTATTAAAGAAATCGTCCGCATTCTGGCCCCGGGTGGAAAAATCCATATCCTGGAACTGACCGCGCCTCAAAGCCGCTGGTTCCGTCGCCTTTATTTGATTTATTTAAACCACCTCCTGCCCCGCCTGGCCCGCTGGTTTACCAAGGACCCGGCCGCCTACCTTTACTTAGCCGAGTCCATACTCCATTTTCCCTCACCCGGGGAATTGGCGGCCGAAATGGAAGCCTACGGTTTGACCGAGGTGGCCGTATTTCCGTTGACCGCCGGCATCACCTGCCTGCACGAAGGAAAGAAACCGGCGGCCCAAAATACCTCTTCATAAATAACCCTTGATTTCCACCGTTAAAAAAAATAAGATCCCCCAATAAACCAGTGAAGGAGTGCCGGCATGCGTCTGAAAGAACCTCGGTTGAAACCGTTGAATGAATCGGAGTGGAGCGAGGAACAACGAAATTTTCTGGAACATTACCGGAGGAAATCCGGCAAGATCTATAACATTTTCTTAACCCAGGCCCGACATCCGGAAATGGCCATCAAATGGGGGATGTTCGGCGATTATATCCTGAACGATTCCACCCTGCCCGCGCGTGATCGGGAAATACTGATCTTGAGAACCGGTTGGTCACGCCGATCGGAATATGAGTTCGGGCAGCACACCCGGATCGGGATGAAAGCGGGATTGACCGGGGAGGAAGTGGAGCGGATCACCAAAGGACCCGAGGCCCCCGGCTGGTCGGCCTTTGATGCCGCCCTGCTGCGGGCCGCCGATGAACTGCTCGGGGAGGCTTTTATTTCCGAGGCCACCTGGGAGGTCCTTTCCAAGCACTATGACGAAAAACAAATAATGGATGTAATTATGACCGTGGGCCAATACAACCTGGTCTCCATGTTCCTTAACAGCGCCGGGGTTCAATTGGATCCCAAGCTGGTGGGTTTCCCCAAGTCCTGATGGTGGAACCCTGCTTTTTTACGGCAGGGAAAGTATCAAATTTGGCAGACACGCCTTTCCAGGAAAAAGACACGGCTTCTCCGGTCATCATTTACGGGAAAGATTCCTGTCCCTTCACCCGCCGGGCCCGTGACGCTTTTACCGCCCAAGGAAGGGATGTTCTCTTTTACAACCTTCCGGACCATCCGGAAAAAATGGCCGAGTTCCTTTCCCACTCCCCGGAAGGTAAAATACCGCTGGTCATAGATAAGGATATCGTCTGTATCGGATTTGAAGGGACCTGAAGGATCCGAAGCCGATCGGGTCCGATCGGATAAGGCAACAATTCGTCAGTTGGACTTCCCCGCAGCCGGGGGCAGCCCGGCCTGACCGGAAGAGGGCGGTAAGGGGGTGTTCTCCCAGATATCCGTTCGTCGAAAAACCTGAACCCGATGGTTTTTCTGATCCGCCACCAGAATACTGTCTAAAAGAGGGCTGTAATGGAGGCCGTCGGAGGATTTAAACTGGCCCGGGTTGGTCCCTGGTCCTCCGCCCATAGACCGAATCCATTTTCCCTCTCGGGAAAAAATTTCTATCTTTCCCCCGTCCTCATCCACGGCGTAAAGGTATCCCTGGTTGTCGATGGCCAGCCCCTCCACTTCCCGACCGAAAAAACCGGGCCCGAAGCCCTGACCTCCGATAATAGCCTTCCAGTTTCCTTCGAGGTCAAAGCGTTGAATCCTGGAATTTCGCTCGTCGGAAACAAAGACATCACCGTCGGAGGAAATGGCGATGGACTCAATGCGATGAAGAGCGGGGGTGTTGGCCTCGAATTTTCCGAACTTTTTAACAAAGCGGAAATCCCGGTCGAAGACCTGAATGTCATCCCTGGTCCCGTCGGTCACATAGAGGAAGCCTTTTTTATCCAGGGCCAGGCCCATCGGTTCCATGAATTCTCCGTCACCGGTACCGTATTTGCCGAAAGCGGTGATAAATTTTCCATCAAGATCGAAAACCTGGATACGCTGATTACCCTGATCGGAAATAATGATCCGGTCTTTCCCGTCCACCACTATGCCGGTACATTGAAAAAATTGCCCCGGCCCGGCGCCTTTGCTTCCAAAGTGGCCCAGATATTTTCCTTCCCGGCTAAAAAAATTCACCCGTTGGTTTCCCTTGTCGGTCACCAGAATCCGGCCCCTCCGGTCCACCCAGACCCCGTCAATGATGGAAAATTCCCCTTCCCCCGTACCGGCTTTTCCAAAAACCAAAACAGGCTCAACAAAAAAGACTTTAAGATCCGTTGCCCCTACGGCACCCAAGGGGAGCGAAAGAATCATGATCAGCGGGAAAAAAAAGACTATTTTTTTTAGCATAAGGGTTCCCCAACACCTAAAATAATTTGCTCTCCAATAAAGGAAACATCCCCAATTATAAGAGTATAAGGAAAATCCGCCCGATGGGTCAAGGGGAAAAAGAAGAAGGTTCAGTTTCAGCGCAGGCAGGTTTATTGAGGATGCATCGTGAAAAAGTTCGATTTCTATTGAAAACGATTGGGACCATCGGGCAGGGTGAAAGGACCGAGACGAACACCTTCAGGGAATATTGATATCCACGACTTCCAATAAGCGTAAACCTCCGGGCGTCCGAACCTGAACTTCATCGCCCGGTTCCTTCCCGATCAAGGCCCGGCCCAAGGGGGAAAGGACCGAGATATCGCCGTCATCGGCGTTGGATTCGTCCGGTCCGACCAGACGGATTTTAAATTCCTCTTCGGTTTTCAGATCATTGAGCAGTACCGTGGTCCCGAAAACAATCCGGTCTTCCGGAAGCTTGGAACAATCGATCACCTCGGAGATGGCGATTTTACCGTGAAGTTCGCCGATCCGGCCTTCAATAAAGGACTGCCTCTCTTTGGCCGCGTGATATTCGGCGTTTTCCGAAAGGTCCCCATGGGAGCGGGCCTCGGCAATGGCTTTGATCACCGCCGGTCTTTCCTCTTTTTCCAACCGGGCCAATTCCTCCCGGAGTCTTTCCAGTCCCTCTTTGGTAATCGGGGTTCGTTCCATGATTGCTCTCCCTTTCAAACAAACCACCCCCGGAAATGGCTTTCTCCGAGGGTTTTATGAATCTTAACAGATTTTTTATTATTGGGCAAGCCTTTTCGACCTTTTACTGATCATCCCCAACCCGGACCAGCCGGAACCAAAACGGAATTCCGAAAATGTTTCATTCGGTCCGGGTAAATTTCTATTTTAGAATAAATTCTATCCAATTTGCATAGAATCCTATTCGTAAGTTACTTAACCACCTTACGATCAGACGGCTTGGGTCCTGACTTTAGGAAGGAAAAAAGCGCAACCCACGGCGGCAAAGGCTATTAAGGCCGTTATCAGAAAACTGGAGCGGTAGGATCCGCTGACATCGAAGAGGTATCCGGCCAGTACCGGTCCGACCGCGCTGGAGGCCATGATCAATGGCGACATGATCCCCTGAATTTTGGCAAAAGCCGCCCTTCCAAAATATTCGGCCCGTATGGCCGGATCAAGGGGAATGGTGCCCCCGAAACCGATGCCGAAAAGGGCGATAAACAAATAGGTCATGGGCATGGTCCGGGCGATCATCAGCACCAGGGTTCCAACGCTGACCATGGCGTAACAGATCACGAACAGGTAGCGTTTCTCCATCCGGTCTCCCAAATAACCGAACAGAAGACGCCCGATGATGCTGACGGCCGTCAGCAGGCCCAAACTGAAAGCCGCCTGGGCCGCCGGGATACCCGCGTCGGTCAGGGCCGGAACGGCGTGGACGATCACCACCGAATGGGCCATTCCCTGAAAAAAGAAGGCCCCCACCAACAACCAAAAGGGAAGGGCGACCAAGGCCTGGCGCAGCGTGAAATCTGTTGAAGCGAGTGCCCCTTGGGGAGCGGAATCGGAGAGGCTCACACCTTCCTCTTCAGGTTCATCCCCATCCGGCCGCAGGCCTTTTTCCTCGGGGGAGTTGCGGACCACAAAGGCCAGGGGGAGGACCACGACCCAGATTACCAGACCGGTCAGGACAAAGGCCATACGCCAGCCGAAGCGCTCGATGAGCAAGGCCGAGGCCGGGGCGCAGATCAGTCCGCCCAAACCGGCCCCCACGGCCAGTATGGATAACGCCAGCGACAAGCGGCGGACAAACCATTTGGCGATCACGGTGAAGGCCGACATATAAAGCATGGCCCCCATACCGATGGACAGGATGACACCGTTGATCAGATAGAAACTCCAGAGTGAGTTGACGAAATACATGAGCAGGAAGCCCAGGCCGCTGACGACGGCTCCTCCGAAGATAACGACCCTCCCGCCGTATTTGTCGATCACCCATCCCAAGATAGGAGAGGCGATCCCTCCCTGAATACTGCGCATGGCATAGGCCCCGGAGGTCATGGCCCGGCTCCAGCCGAATTCATTCATCATCGGTTTAAAAAAAACGCCGAAGCTGTAGAGCCAGGTCCCGTAACCCAATCCGCAGATGATATGGGTGGCGGCAACGATCCACCAGCCGTAAAATAGTTTCCTTTTTCCTGAATGCATTTTCGTTTGTTTGCCGACCTGCAAGTATTTCAATAATTCTTGCTGTCGCCTCTCCCTTGGGCCCCATATCCCGAGCCTCTATTCGGAATTCAAGGTTACGGTATTTTTTTCCGGAAAATCTCCTGCTGGTGGAACCGCGGCGGGGCTGACCGTGTCGCGGGGCTGACCGTGTCAAGGAAGGATTGCCGAGATCCAAGGCCAAGTAAAAAACCGGCCACCGCTTAAAGAATACGGATCCGGAAAGGTCCTTTCCGGACCCGTATTCATCATATCATTATACACAAAGGAACAAACAAAGTAAAGGTCATTCCTGACCCGCGGTTCGTTCAAACCTTTTAATTTGACTTCAGGTCAAGGTATGTTTTATCCTATTATCAGTTCATTATTAGACTTCTTTATCTTTGATCCATTGAGGTTACGGGAAGACCGGATTAAAAGCAAAAAAAATCGCCCGGAATCCGGCGCTGAGCAACCATCCAAAAAAACTATGCAGGAATCACCATGAAGGTTCGCACCCACAAAACCAAAATTATCTGCACCATCGGACCGGCCTCCCATAGGCTGGAAACCATGAAACAGATGATCGAAGCCGGGATGGACGTGGCGCGACTCAATTTTTCTCACGGCAGCTATGACGATCATGCCCGGGTCATTGGCGAACTTCGCGCCGCCTCCGGTCTCAGCGGTCGGCCCCTGACCATCATGGCCGATCTGCCCGGTCCCAAACTGCGAATCGGACAACTGGCCCGGGAACCGCTGGAACTGGAAAGCGGTGATTCCCTGATCCTGACCACCGGGGATAGTAAGGGAGAAGCAGGAAAAATTCCGGTCGCCTTTCCCCGATTACCCGAGGTGGTCAAGATCGGAGACATCGTTTATCTCAATGACGGATTCATCCAACTTCAGGTAACGGCGATAAGGGAGCAGGACGTTATTTGCACGGTCCTGGTCGGCGGAGAATTACGGTCCCGAAAAGGTCTTAACCTGCCGGGCCTCGACCTGGGTATCAAGGCCTTCACCCAACAGGATTCCCTTTGGCTGCGCTTCGCCTCCGAACAGGGTCTGGATGCGGTGAGCCAGTCCTTTGTCGAAGACGCCTCCGATATTGAGGACCTGCGACGGGCCGCAGATGGGCTGGGATATCACCCCTTTATCATCGCCAAAATTGAACGGGCCGGAGCGCTTAGGCAAATCGAGGCCATCTTGGAGGCCGCCGACGGCATCATGATCGCCCGGGGGGACCTGGGGGTGGAAACACCCATTGAAGAGATCGCCCTGGTCCAAAAGGACCTGACCCGCCGGGCTAACAGGATCGGCAAACCCATCATCACCGCCACCCAGATGCTCCGGACCATGACCGACAGCCGGCGTCCCACCCGGGCCGAGGCCACGGATGTGGCCAATGCCGTACTGGATGGAACGGATTGCGTCATGCTTTCAGAGGAGTCTTCCATTGGAAAATATCCGGTCGAGGCTACGGCTATGCTGGGGAAAATCGCCGCCGCCGCCGAAACCCGGCGCCCCCTGAAAAGGGTGGAGGAAATCTTCGGCCAACCGGATCCTTCAGAAATTTGGCTCCCTGTGCATTTGATCAATAGGAGTGCCGAGACCTGCCTGCGCTACGGACGTTTTGCCGCTGTCTTCGTTCCCACCCACAGCGGGGCCAGCGCCCGCAGCCTGGCACGCTTCCGGCTCCCGGTCTGGGTGGTGGGGATCAGCCGCTTTCCAGCCACCTGCCGTCAGCTACAGTTTTCCTATGGGGTTTTCCCAATTTATAAACCGGAGGATACGGAGGACTGGAAAGGTTTTATCAAAACGTGGTTGAACAGCCAAGGACTAAACGGAAACCTGGCCCTTTTGACCGAAGGCCCTTCTTCCAAGCATCCGGAAATCAACCACCGCCTGGAGATTGTTGAAATCTGAAACAACGGCAAGGAAAAGAACCGGCAAAAGTCCGGGTTCTTAAATCAACAACTCCCCCTCCTTCATGATGCATTGATCATCGATCATAATCGTCGGCTTGTTGATCAGGACGTCCTGATGAATTCGGCTCATGGTCTGACCGCCGATATCGTTGTTCCGGCCCAGGGCGAAATGGGCCGTGCCGTAACGGGCGAAGTCCAGAGAGGTACCGCGCATTTCCCGGGGCAGGAAATGGCAGGTCCCGATGCCCAGTTCGGCGATATTGGAGGCATTTTCATCGGTGGTGGCGATTTTCCAGAGAAGGTCGTAGTCTTTTTGCGCCCCTTTCATTTCCACGGCCTTACCGCCCTTGACCGTGATGCTCAGGGGCTCTGTAAGCAGATAATTCCAATTACGGAAAGCCAAATCGACGACTATCGTTCCTTCCGCTGTCCCCTCGATAGGCGTGGTGGCCGACTCGGCATAATACGGAATGGTGCCGTTGTTGGGATTGCTGGGATAAACGGCCAGGACCGCCCGCCCGCCGATCTGAAAGGAAATATCCGTACCGGCCGGACCGGTCACCCTGGCCCGCCTGCCCTCTTTCAATACCTTGGCGATTTTTTTAGTCCGCTCCTTGACCAGTTCTAAATCCTCTTTTTTCAACTCATGTTTGGCTAGGTCATCTTCCAGGGCGGTGATCAAATGAAAACGCACCCCCAAGGCCGAGGATTCCTTTCTGGCCGTCGTGTGGGCAATGGTCGCTCCTTCAGCCACGGAGAAAATGGCATTGACGGCTTTCATGGCCGCCGCCACCGCCGCCGTCGGTTCGGCCCCATCGACTTTCCGGGGGGGAATAACGGCCAGCGTGGTATCGAGACCCATTTCCAACATGGCATCCAAGAGCGTCTGCCCCAAATGAGCCGGACGGGGCAGGTTGTCGGCCACGATTAATATCTTTTCCCCCGGATTGACTGCATTACAGGCCACCAGCATATTCTGAATATTTTTCTTTACCTCCATATTTTCTCCTTTTCCGTCAGCATTTTGGTAACACTTTAGGGTTTTGAAACAGAAAGCTAATTATTCACCGCAGAGTGGCAGAGGTCGCAGAGAGATTGATTTTAAATCCCGCCAAGAAAGCGGGATTTAAAGGAACTCCGGCCTACGGCTAAATACTTGCCCGGAGGGTAGCGAAGTTTTTTCCTTTCTAATCTTTTCCCGGAAAGGAAAAAATATTTTCTCTGCCCCCTTTGCGTCTCTGCGGTGCCATTTCTGTTTCATAAAACTAAAATGATAGGTTTTTTTAATTTATATAACAGACGGTCCGGAGAGTCAATATATAATAATTTCAATAAGATCTGCTATCACATAGCGATAATTATCAGGCAATGGTCCTGTCTTCCTGAAAAGCCGAGATATCCTCCCAGGTATAACCGTACTCTAAAAGCACCTCTTCCGTATGCTGGCCGAATTCCGGGGCCGGCATACGCACCGTAGCCGGGGTATTGCTCATCATCACCGGGTTGGCCAGTTGCTCGATAAGACCCCGCTCGGGATGTTCATAGGTGACGAAACAACCGCTCTCCCGGGCCTGGATATCGTTGACCGCTTCCAGCAGGGTCTGGTTGGGGGCGTAGGGAATGCCATCCAATAGGGGAATCCATTCTGCCAGGGTCCGGGTAGCAAATACCTCAGCAAAGGCTTGACGGAGGGCGGCCACATCTTCGGCCCGGCCTTCAATGGTTTTGTATTTTGGGTTTTGAGCCAGGTCTTCACGGCCTACGGCCCTGCAGAATTTTTCCCAATAGCGATCCGGTTGGAGGACGATAAAGAGCAAAGAACGAAGGTCCTTGGTCAAATACATACCCGTCAAAGGACTTTTGGTTTTGGCGGCATAAAAGGCCATGATCTGAAAGATGGCCGCCATGGACTGCTGGACCAGTTCCGGAGGGGGTTCTTCCCTCCAATCCGTGACGTCCTTGCCGGAGATGAGTGCCCCGGAGACATCAAAAGACATCTGATAAAGGCCGGTATGGAGCAGGGAAACGTCCACAGCCTGACCCAGGCCGGTTTTTTCCCGTACATATAAGGCCTGGGCGATCCCATAAGCCAGGGCCAGACCGGCCACGTTATCCCCCATGGCCGGACGGTAAGCCACACAGGGCACTCCCGGCATGGAGAGCAGGGATTGCAAAGAGGCCCGGGCCCAGTAGGCCGTAGTATCATAGGCCGGATGATTGATATCCGGTCCGCTGGAACCATACCCGTTGATATTACCCCAGATCAGCCTGGGATTGATAGCGCTCAGGGTCCGGTAGTCCAGCTTGAACCGTTCCAGTTCATAAGGCCGGAGATTGCTGAGAAAAACGTCAGCCGTTGAAACCATTTTATGAATAATGGCCCGCCCGTTTTCCTTGTAAAGATCAATAGTCACGCTCCGTTTGTTACGATTGAAGTTTTCCCAGTTATAATTGAAATCACAGGGACAGGCCCCTCCCGCCTCGGCCTGGGTTTCCTGAAAAAAGCGCCAGAAATCACCGGTCACCGGATGCTCGACATGAATAACATCGGCCCCGAAATCCCCCAGGTGCCGGGCGGCCATCGGTACGGCCGCCACCTGTGAACAGTCAATGACCTTAATTCCTTCCAGGGCCATGTTCATAAGATACCCTCCTTTTTAAATGTTATCGATTCCTTGGTCCGACCGATAGGGTTCAATGTAGGGGAGAAGCAACCACTTGTCAACCCTCAGCCTGCATCTTTAATATTCATGATTGACTTTCTCCTGCGGTTATGCTCTTTTTATACTGTTTCCTTGCGGAAAATAGAAATGCCGGACGAGAAATAATCCGCAGAGAAAAGAAGAAGGGTATTAAAATCCCCGCAGTAATTTCCCTGCCGGTTTTTGTATCCGGCAACTTAACCATCAAGCAAAGAAAAGGAGGACGACTATGAACCTAAGCGACATTAAAAACATTTGCGTTATCGGAGCCGGCAACATGGGACATCAGATTTCACTGCTTTGCGCCATTTACGGCTATAAAACCACCTGTACCGACGTGGTGCCGGAAGTGTTGAAAAAGGCCGAGGCCTTTGCCGACACCTATCTGAAGGGTCGGGTGGAAAAAGGCCGGCTGACCAAGGAGCAGGCCGAAGCGGCCCGAAAAAATATTTCCTTTACCCCCAGCCTGGAGGCGGCGGCGAAAGACGCCGACTACGTCATCGAAGCGGCCATTGAGGTCCTGGACATTAAACGCAAGGTCTTTGCCGATCTTGATCGTTTCACTCCCCCTCAGGCCATCCTGGCCACCAACAGCTCGGCTATCGTCAGCTCCCGGATCGCCGATGCCACCAAGCGGCCGGAAAAAGTGGTGAACATGCACTTTTTCAATCCGGCCCTGGTCATGAAACTGGTTGAAGTGGTCAAGGGGCCTCACGTTTCTGATGAAACGGCCCAGATCACCATGGACCTCTCCACCAAACTGGAAAAGGTCCCGGTCCTGATCAAAAAGGAAGTGGACGGGTTCCTGCTTAACCGCATTTTCGGCGTTATCAGCCGTGAGGCCCTCTGGATGCTGGAAATGGGCATTGCCAGCGCTGAGGACATCGACAAGGCCTGCGTTTACGGGGCCGGCCACCCCATGGGACCCTTCCGACTCATGGACCTCACCGGTATCGACCTGAATTACATCATGGCTACCGAACGCTTCAAGAAAAGCGGGGATCCGGCCGACCTGCCCTTTCCCAGCGTCACCGAAAAGTATGTCCAGGGGAACTACGGACAGAAAACCGGCAAAGGGTGGTATGATTACGTAAAGAAATAAAAGGAGTTGAACCCTTTCTTTCAAGTATAAAGGAACAATAATCATGAAAGCAGCCGTTTTACACGGTCCAAAAGACATTAGAACCGAAACCGTTCCCGATCCCGTATTGGAAGCGCACGGTCTGGTCATCAAGGTCAAAGCCTGCGGGGTCTGCGGTTCCGATCTCCATGTTTACAAAGAAGGCCAGGAGGCGGGCACCATTTTCGGCCATGAATTCAGCGGCGAGGTGCTCGAAACCGGGTCTCAGGTTGCCGATATTAAAATCGGGACCAGGGTCACGGCTGTGGGATACAAACCCTGCGGGAAATGTTTCTGGTGCGCTCAAGGCAAGGGATACCGTTGTTCGGACATGGCCCTCCTCGGGTATAAATTTCCCGGGGCCATGGCCGAATATGTCCATATCCCCCATGCCGTATTGGGAAGGACCATCTTCCCACTGCCGGAGGAAATGGATTTCGATGAAGGGGCCAGCGTGGAACCGCTTTCGGTCTCTTATTTTTCCGTCAACCGCGCTCAGCCTAAAGCAGAGGAATCCTTTGCCGTCATCGGTCTGGGGATCATCGGCCTGAACGCCGTTCAGGTTTTAAAAGCCCTGGGCGCTTCCCTAATCCTGGCCAGCGGCCGGAGACCTTCCCGCTTGGAAGCGGCCAAATCCTGTGGCGCCGATACGGTCATCGATGCCGCCGGGGGCACCGATCCGATTAAGACGATATTGGAGGCCACAGGTAACATGGGAGTCAATACCGTGGTGGAATGCGCTGGGACACAGGAGACCTTCAATCAATCCCTGGCCATGGCCCGGGGCGGGGGCAAAATTCTGCTGGTCGGCGTCTACGAAGAACCTCTGACCTGGGATCCCCAGTCGGTGATCGCCAAGAACCTTTCCCTGATCGGTTGTCTGGGAGGACATTTTCCCGGATCCATCGAATTGATCCGCAGCGGCAAGGCGAAAGTCAAGCCCCTGATCACCCACCGTTTCTCTCTGGATCAGGCGGACGAAGCCTTCCGCACCCAGCTCCAGGATCCCGGGGCCATCAAGGTCATGATCATTCCCTGATTCCCTGATATGGAATTCAGGAGAAGGAGACCTTTTTGTAGCTCGGCATTCCATCACCCAATAGGGTGCCCCTTAAGTATTCGGCTATTCGGGTTTGAAATAGAGACCAAGGGGGAGCCAATAGCCGAATCCTTGACCCCGATGGAGGGGAAGGAATTTTTTTTATACAGGAGAAAAGCATGACCAAAGTAAATGAAAATTATTGGGGCGGGGTGATCGGCCGGACTTATAAAGAATCCACCCCCTGGTGGCCGAAAACCCGGGAGATCTCTTCGGAAAAACCTAACGTGGTCTTTATGATTCTGGACGACGTCGGATTCGCCCAACTGGGCTGTTATGGTTCGAGCATCGAAACCCCCAACATGGACCGCCTGGCCGGCGGCGGTCTCCGCTATAACAACTTTCATACCACAGCCCTCTGCTCCCCCACCCGGGCCTGTCTGCTTACCGGACGCAACCATCATTCGGTGGGAACGGGAATCATCACCGAACTGGCCAGCGGCTATCCGGGATACAACGGCCGGATCCCTAAAAGCGCCGGTACCATTGCCCAGATCCTCAGGGAAAACGGTTACGGCACCTTTGCCGTAGGCAAATGGCACAACACCCCCGAACAGGAAACCAGCGCCGCCGGGCCTTACGACCGCTGGCCTTTGGGCATGGGCTTTGACCGTTTTTACGGTTTTCTGGGAGGAGACACCAATCAATGGAACCCGACCCTGGTCTATGACAACCACCGCATCCCCCAACCGGAGCGGACGGAATATCACCTGACCGAAGACATCATCGACAAATCCATGGAATTTGTCCAGGACCTGAAACAAATCCAGCCGGAAAAGCCCTTTTTCCTCTGGATGGCCTTCGGCGCCGGCCACGCCCCTCATCACGCCCCGAAGGAATTCATCGACAAATACCAGGGCAGATTCGACCGGGGGTGGGATTGGGAGCGGGAATTGGTCCTCTCCCGGCAGAAGGAAATGGGCCTCGTTCCCCCGGAAACCCCTCTGGCCCCCAGGAACCCGGGAATCCAGGCCTGGGAGGAGCTTTCCCCTGATCAGCGTCGCCTTTATACCCGCATGCAGGAGGTCTTCGCCGGTTTTATGGATCATACCGATCATCATATCGGGCGCTTCCTGGATTTCCTGGATGAAGGCGGCCTTATGGAAAACACACTCATTGTCCTCATTTCCGATAACGGGGCCAGTCAGGAAGGATACTGGCACGGGTCCCTCAATGAAAACCGCTTTTTCAATGCCCTGCCGGAGAACCTGGAAGAATGTCTGACCGGCATCGACAAGCTGGGCAGTCCCCTTACTTTCAATCATTATCCCCGGGGATGGGCCATGGCCGGAAACACCCCCCTGAAGCGCTATAAACAGAATACCCACGGCGGCGGCATCCGAGACACGCTGATCATCCACTGGCCGAAAGGGATCCAGGACCGGGGAGCCATCCGTCCCCAGTATCATCACGTCACCGATATTGTACCCACAGTCCTGGAGGTCCTGGATATTGAAGCACCGGCCTCGATCAATGGCATCGATCAGAAACCCATAGAAGGGGTGAGCCTGGCCTACAGTTTCAAAGATCCCCAGGCCCCGACCCGCAAGGGGGTCCAATACTATGAAATGTTCGGCCACCGGGGAATCTGGTCCAGGGGCTGGAAGGCCGTGACCTATCATTCCCCGCGGGCGGCCGGGAATTTTGACGACGACCACTGGGAATTATACAACCTGGATCAGGACTTTTCCGAAATGAACAACCTGGCCGAAGCACAGCCGCAAAAGCTGCGGGAATTGATCGACCTCTGGTGGGCCGAGGCCGGAAAATACCAGGTCCTGCCCCTCGATGACCGGACCGGATCACGCTTTTATGAACAAAAACCCCGACTGGATCAGGGCAGAAATTCTTTTACCTTTTTCCCGGGCACTTCCATGATCCCCGGGGGAATCGCCCCCCAAACCCGGAACCGCTCTTATGCCATCACCGCCCTGACGGATATACCTGAAACCGGGGCGGAAGGGGCTCTCCTGGCCCACGGGGGAAGATTCGGGGGTTTCTGTCTTTATGTCCAGAATAATCGCCTGGTTTTTGATTACAACTATCTGGGAATCTCCCACTCGCTGATCACCTCTTCGAAAGAGATACCCAAAGGTCCGGCCACCTTACGCTTCGAATTTAAAAAAACCGGCGAGCATCAGGGACAGGGGACCCTGTTGATCAACGGGGAAAAAGTCGGGGAAGGGGCTATAGAACGAACCGCTCCGGTACGGCATTCCCTTTCCGAAGGCATGGAGATCGGCCGGGATTCATTGACACCGGTCAGCGAGACCTACCAGTGCCCCTTTGTTTTTACCGGCACCTTGAAAAAAGTGTTGATAGATCTGGATGGAGAATCCCATCAGGATCCGGAGGGGGAATTCAAGGTGGCCATGGGCCGGCAGTAATCGGCTCCATCCTCACCCTGCCCTCTCCTTGAACACCGTGCCGCCGGGATCTGGCAGGCGTCACCAGCGACGCTGTCCTTCATCCCTCCTTCAGAGGTTATAGTTCAGTGAGGGGGGAAGGTTGAGACAGGGCAATAGGCTTGACAAAACGTATCGATCATGATATCGTAAAACATATTAGATCGATGGAGGTATTACCATGCAATTTGTCACCGTATCCCCTAAATATCAAATCGTAATACCTAAAACCGTCAGGAAGGGATTGGGACTTCATCCGGGCCAAAAAATGCAAATCGTTGAATATGCCGGCCGAATTGAGCTTATCCCGGAACGCGACATCAAGGAACTCCGTGGATTCCTCAAGGGCATTAATACTGAATTCAAACGGGAGAAAGACCGATTATGAATATCGTTGATTCGTCCGGCTGGCTCGCCTACTTTGCCGATGAGCCTAATGCCAAGTACTTCCAACCCCCCTTGAGTGATTCGGAATTACTGATAGTTCCCTCGGTAACGATATACGAAGTCTTTAAGGTCATTTTAAGGGAGAGCGATGAAAATGACGCATTGCAGGCGGTGGTTGCTATGCAAAAAGGAAAGGTTGTGGATCTGAGCGCCCCGTTGGCAATCGCCGCTTCCAGACTGAGCCTGGAGTATCACCTTCCAATGGCGAACAGTATTATTCTTGCGACTGCGCAAGAGCTCAAGGCCCTAATATGGACTCAGGATTCGGATTTTAAGAATATAAGAAAGGTGAAGTATTTTCCCAAAAAATAAAATCCAACCGACGTCTATGGAAGACGCTCCTTCTTTCCTGATCCTTGCGACCCTGATTTTCCCCTTTCTCACCCCTCTCGCCGGGCGGATTCAAATTTTCTCCACCGGATTTTAGTATTTCCCGGAGGGGGATTTCTTGCGGAAACCACCGCATAAACTTTATCCGTTTTTCAGAAAGAGGTAGGTTTTATCCTCTTCCCCCAAATGCAGGTTTTTATCATTTGGGGGACTTCACCCCTCTGGCCCCCTCCATCGATCAGGTCACGGTCTAATCACTTGACAAAAGCAGCAGGTACACTTCGGGGACTAAAGGGTGCGGTTGCAGCTCGAATGCTCCAATGTCACAAGCGACTCCTTGCGGGCGCGATACCCCTCGCTGATCGATTGTAATACCAAAGCCGCAGCCGTTCGCCGCCGGAATTTTATCGATTGCGGCGCTACCTGATTGCAAGGCCATCGTTTGCGTCGGGCCCCCGTTGTTTCCGAGAGCGGCGAGTCTTGGATCGCCCGCCGTGCCGGGGCAACTTGTATCGTCTGCCGGATAGCGCAAGTTGTTGCCGCCGTCCGTAATCGTTCCGGCGCACTGCCATCCGCCGGTATTGCTCGCGAGTATCGTGTTGCGGAGAATCAGGCTTCCCTTATTGACTATCGCGCTCCCCTCGCCGATTGATTGATTGCCGGCAATGGTACTGTGGAGAATCACCGTCTCGACACCCGGACCCTGCGTCTCAACGCAGCCCCCCATCGGGGCCGAGTTTCCCCAAAAAGTGCTGTTGCTAATCGTGAACTTGCCGCTATATGATGAAATCGCCCCCCCGCTACCGCTACCGGAATTTTTCATAAACGTCGAGCCGATAATCTCCGCAGTACATCCGCCATTGGCGGCGATCCCGCCTCCGCCGCCAGGCGCAGCGCCTCGGGGCGGCGCGTCATTTTCAGAAAAAGTGGTGTTGATCACTCTCAGTTTACCGCCACAGGCAATCGCGCCGCCTTCGGTTCCGGAGTTCTTGGAAAAATAACTGGTCGAGATGGTGACCTCGGACCCGAGGTCAAGGAAAACTCCTCCGCCGCCTCAGCCATCGGCAGGGTTATTTGTGAAGGTGCTGTTCGTCACGGTGAGGATGGCCGTATCGCCTTCACTAAATATCGCCCCTCCGCAACCACCGCGATTCTCGGTAAATATGTTGTTGGAGACCTCCAGTATTCCAAAGTTGGCAATGGCGCCGCCTTTTTCCCGGTTGTTCTCAAAATCATCATTCATTCCTTTAATAAAAGTAAGATGGTTCAGCGTCAACTTGCCGCTGGGCCGAACTTCAAAAAAGCGAAATTGCGGCGTCCCCGAATTGGAGCTTCGCTGAATTGTCGTGTTGTGACCGTTAATGGTAATATCGCTTGTGATTTGCGGGAAGGCGTTCGTTCCGCGATCCCCGGTGTTGTCGATCGCGGTCGCGGTGTATGTGCAATCGGTTGCCAGTTCGAGGGTCTCCGCACCGGCATTTTCGTTGGCCGTATTGATCGCCTTGATCAGTTCGTTGATATCGCAGGGCACGATTATGGTCGCCGCCTGTCCGACGGGCACGGGCATCAGAACAAGCAAGAGAACGGCAAGTACCTTGGCCCAGGGAATTCTATTAAATGGCGCCTTCATCTTTTCCTTTCAATGAGTTAAACTATTCTTGAAATTTTTTACTCCATAGTTATTCATGGCCCGGCCAGGATGGGTGTCTGGTTCATCCACCATCAGGCAAAAGTATCGGAAACAGAGATTGACCATTCTTGCATTGCCAAAATACTTTCTTTAGATGATGGTTAATAATGCCGGAAAGCTTCGTTTTCCGGTACGCCCAGGGCGCCCCGGGTGCAGAGTTCGACGCAGCAAAAACAGGCGATGCAGGAATCGTCTATGAAAAAATCCGGTTCCACCGTCAACGCCCCGGCCGGACAGTTGGCGGCGCATTCGCCGCAAAGGATGCATTTCTCCGGATCCTGCAAAGGTTTGATACCGATGCGGGTATTCATCATATCGGCCGGATACAAATCGCGTAATCCCTGGACGTCCCCATCGGTCATCAGCTCCCGCCGGAAGGTGACGGGCATCTTGAAATCTTTGATGGGCGTCAAGGTTCCGATAATCTCTATGTCCTCTTCAGCCAGGTTGCCCAGGCCGCGCGCGGCAGCCTCTTTCTGGATAAAGAGCTCGTCCGGCGATACCCCCATCATGCGGGCCATGACACTGTCTAAGGCCAAAGCGTCGCTGCTGGCCAGGATTTTATTCACCGTCCGGAGATGCCCCCCGTGGCAGGGGCCGTTGCCCTCGATGGCGGTCAGGGCGTCCATGAGGTTCAGGTCCGGGGGCCGTAAGGCGAAAATATCGCAGACCACCCCGGCAAAACGTTTCCGGTTGGCGGCCTCCAGGTGGAGCCGGGCCTTGCAGGCCCCGGCCACATAACCGAAGGTATTTTTGATAGCGCCGGAAATGATCATCTGCAGATGGGTCTTGAACTTGGGCAGATTGATCAGGTAATCCGCCTCCAGCACCGCTTTGGAAACCACCAGCGGCAATCCGGAAATGGCCCCTTTTTTCTCCACCACCCGTTCGGCCAGAGAGGTAAAGCAGTCCCCGGCCGCCTCCAGGATGCCCGTGATCCGGGCCACATTGCGGGAATTGTGGCTGATCCCCCCGGGATTGTCCCCGACCATGACTTTGGCCCCCCGATCCCGGCAGGATTGCACGACGGCCCGAACGATGTCCGGGTGGGTGGTATGCCCCCATTCAGGAGTGGATGGCCCCACCATGTTGGGTTTGATCAGTACACTCTGCCCGGCCAAACTCCTGGGCGCCAGGGCATCCATGATCCCTTCGATTTTCTCTCTCAGATCAGACTGGATATCGGCAATGATAACGGTCGAAGTCGCCATTTCACCTCTCAAATTAAAAAATGAAGCCGCTATGTTATAGTGGCCCGAATATAAAACAAGGGGAAGAAAACGGTCAAGGAGAAAAATTGACATAAAGAAATAAAGGCCCTCCTATTTTCCCTTTGACGGAACAAAAGGGAAACGGTACGATAGAAAATACGTTTTCCGATCCCTGTATCGGACCGTTTGCTGTCTTTTGGCCGGGATAAAAAAATAGGTGCCGGGGGCCAAACCGGGGCAAACGAGACTATCATAAATAAATCAGCGGAGGCAATAAAGTGGCCAAGAACAATCAATTATGGCAATGGGAAAAACTGGGGGAGAAATGCGTCGCTTCACTGAAGAAAAACGGTTTTGACGCTCATCTGTTTTCAACCGGGGAAGAAGCCGGAAATTTTATCCTGAACATGATCTCGGGATATGAAACCTTTGGTGTCGCCGGTTCGGACACGGTTCGGACCCTGGGGATCGTGGACGAACTCGATAGCAGGAAAAAGACCGTTTACGACCACTGGCGGCCCGGACTCAGCCCGGAAGAGAGCCTGAATTGCCGCCTTCAGCAAGGGCGCTGCGATTGCTTCTTGTGCAGTGCCAATGCCATCTCGGCTAGCGGTGAAATCATTAATATCGACGGAGCCGGCAACCGCATCGCCGCTTCCATGTTCGGTCCTAAAAAAGTGGTCATCGTCTCCGGAATGAACAAGGTCACTCCCGACTTTGATTCAGCCATGAAACGGGCCAAACAGGTGGCTGGTCCCTTAAGGGCCAAGGATTTCAATATCAAACCGCCCTGCGTCGAGACCGGAATTTGCAGCGATTGTCATTCACCCCAGAGAATCTGCAATATCACCACCATCTTTCATCGACGGCCGATGATGACCGATATGTCGGTTGTATTGATCAAAGAGAATTTGGGGTATTAAGGGAATAAGGGGGGAGACCATGCAGGAATACCTGGAACCGACGTATATCATTGACGCCGGGGCGGAAGCCATTCAAAAAATTGCCAAAGAAATGTCCGGCGACAGCCAGGACGATATTCAAAAGGCCGTGCGACTGTTTTACTTTGTGCGGACCTTCCCCATGAGGAAATCAAAAACTGGGTCCTGGAAGCCCTTAGGCCGGAAGGACGGGAAAAATTTATTAATGGTAAGGGCGGGCAGCTACTCGACGATTGAAGGGCCGGATCTTTTTTCGATATTTCACCAACCCTAACTATTTCTCCTTTGCTTTATTTTTTTAGTATTAAATTATAATAATTCCTGTATAATAGTACGTAGCTGTTCTGTCCGGAAGTATTTTCCTTTTTTTTAATCCCCTGGGGAAAACGGAGGAAATGAACCGGTCTTTTACGGAATTGACACCCTTGCGCGTCCTCAGGTCCATCCCCTTGTCCTACGATATTCCGGACCTGGAGGGAGAAGTACTGATCCGTAGGGGAAAGTCCTTTTCAAACCGTCTCCTCAAAAATATTGCCCGGCGAGCCGGTCCTTCCGGCAAAACCGTTTTATTGCGTGACCATCCCCTCTTTGGGAAAGATCTGCTACACGCCATCAAAGAGATCCCTTTCTATTCCCTATTAATGCACCACTCACCGGCGAACCCTTTTGAGAAAGTATCCAATAAGGCCAGTCTTCCCTCCTGGGGGATTCAGGCCCTGGAATACTTCAAAAGGCAGGATCCTGATACCTATTGGCATTGCCTCCGGGTCTTCGCCCTGACAGCTTATATGGCGTTGCATTTTATCCAACAGCAGCGGAGAAAGGTTCTGGTAGCCTCGATGGGCCCCCTGCATGATGTGGGCAAGATCGCGGTTCCTCTCTCCGTCCTTCAAAAAAGAACCCCTCTGACGCGAGAGGAAAGGGACCAGTTAAGACATCATGTTTTGGCCGGGGCTGTACTACATTCCTATTATCAATACCCGGAAAATTCTTTGGGAGCCAAAGTGGCCTTAGAGCATCATGAACGCCTGGACGGCTCCGGTTATCCCTTTGGCCTCCGGCTTAAGGACCCCATGGTTGAATTGATCGCCCTCTGCGATGTCTACGATGCCCTGATTTCCCCTCGCCCCTATCGAAACCGGGCCTATGACCTGAGGACTTGTCTCGAGGTCCTGACCGACATGGCGATCAACGGCACCTTTTCCTTAAACCTGGTCCGCTTTCTGATTTCCCTCCATCGGCGGGAAAAAACCGATTATCGAAAACTCATCCTTCCTAAAGAAAAGCGGGGACAGCCACCCGAGGAAAACTATTACGGGCAGGTGCTGGCTGAAAAATAAAAAAATGCTAAAGGAGGACTGCAATAACGTGGCCCAAACCGAACCGGGTTATTCCGGGGAGATCAAACTTGGACGGGCCTTCGGCCTGGGAGGAGGAATCGCCCTGGTTGTGGGCAGTATCATCGGTATGGGCATCTATGCCCTCCTGGCCCCGATTACGGCCAACGCCGGTAAGGCCCTGTGGCTGGCCTTTACTTTGGCCATCCTTCTCTCTGCCGTGGGGGTAATTCCGATCATCCAGGGCTCCAGCGCCATTCCACGAGCAGGGTTAGCTTACCTGGCCATCAGCCGCCTTTCCAATCCCTATTTGGGGAGCCTTACCTCCTTATGGGCCATTCTGGGCGGGGCTTGCGCGACCTGCTTCGTTTGTATCGGGTTCGCCGGCAATATCGCGGCTTACTGGACCTGGGGCATTGACCAGGCTTTAGAAATAAAAATTCTATCCCTTCTTATCCCCCTACTTTTTATGGGGCTTTATCTTTTTAAGCTTCAACTGGCTAACTGGCTGCAGATCATTATGGTCATCCTCAAAGTTCTCGCCCTCATCCTTTTTATTATCGGCGGTTTTTTCGCCCTCACCCAGCCCATCCGATTGTCTTTTTTCTCTCCCAGGGGCCTAAGCGGGATGGTCCTGGCGGTCATCCTCTGTTACAGCGCCTGTATGGGCTTCCAGGTTATCGCCGAAATGGGCGAAGAAATGAAAAATCCGAAACGAAACATCCCGCTGGCTATGGCCATCGGAGGAATCATCGTGCTCCTGATCTATGTCTTTGTCGGGATCGTCTTCTCCGGTTCACTGCCCTATGACTATGAAGCCCTGATGAAAATGAAAGCCCCGCTCCTGGATTCGGCCAGGACCTTTTTGCCCGAGGGTCTGGTCGCTTTCATCGGTTTCGGAGCGTTTTTTGCCGCCTTGACCGCCCTTAATGCCGGGGCCATAGCCCTGCCTCGGGAAATACTGTCGCTGGCCCGTGACGATCTGCTGCCCTCAGCGCTCGGCCGAGTCAATGCCAGGACCCTGACCCCTTTGCCTGCCGTCAGCCTTTATTTCTTAGTCGTCTTTATTTTGCTCTGTCTCCAATTTATCCATATCGATCTGGATTTCTATGGGGTCATGGCGGCGGTCGGCATCCTTCTCATGACCGTTATCAGCGCCTTGGCCATCATTAACCTCCCCTCCAGGTATCCCTCCCTTTACCAAAGGGCCTTCATCCGAATTCCCAGACCCTGGTTGATAGTTCTGGCCGTTCTAACGGCCCTCACCAGCCTTCCCTTTGTGGGGCTGGTCCTCTTGGATTACGAAAATACGGTTCTGATACTCGGGCTGCTGATAGGAGTCACCCTGCTTTTCAGCCTCTATTATGTCCTGCGGGTAAACCGGCTGAAAAAAAGGGGGGTGAATTGGAAAGAACGAACCAGGCAGATCACAGGACACGACGAGTAGGAGACGCTTCTCCGGGGAATATGAAAAAGCGTTTGCGCCTCTGAATCTTGGAAAATTTCCTTTAGATAACTTCATCACCGGGAGGAAAAGATGAACAAAGAAAGAGAAACCGATCCCGAGTTCATTATCGTAGGGACCGGCCCGGGTGGGGCCACAGTGGCCAAAGAATTAACCCGCCGCAAAAAGAAGGTGCTCATCCTGGAATGGGGGGATAATGACCCTTTAACTGGAAGTTTCCGCTATGGGGCCAAGACCCTGCTATCCCCGGGCAAAAGCCTGTTATTGACCAGACAGCTCCTGGGAATGGTCAGGGGGATCACTACCGGCGGGAGCACCGTCCATTTTTACGCCACCTGTTTTCCTCCACCCTTTGAAATGCTCCAGCGCTATGGGATCGATCTGACCAGGGAGGCAGCAGAGATACGCCAAGAACTCCCGGTCGGCCCTTTAAAGGATGAAATG